>JAVHRA010000308.1:0-24082 GCA_036171395.1 Gallionella sp.
GCTCAAGGAAATCGGCATGTTCGGCTTTATTTCCATGATGATATTTTTGGCGATTCTGGTCGTCGGGTTCATCTACGAATGGATGAAAGGGGCACTGGAATGGGAATAGAAGGCGTATTGGAAAAGAGCTTCGTTACGACGACTCTCGATACCGTCATCAACTACACGCGCACGGGTTCCTTGTGGCCCATGACTTTTGGTTTGGCGTGTTGTGCGGTGGAGATGATGCAGGCAGGTGCTTCACGTTATGACTTGGATCGTTTTGGCGTGGTGTTTCGTCCTAGTCCGCGTCAGTCTGATGTGATGATCGTGGCGGGTACGTTGTGCAACAAGATGGCTCCGGCGTTACGTAAAGTTTACGACCAGATGGCCGAGCCGCGTTGGGTGATCTCCATGGGTTCTTGTGCCAACGGTGGTGGTTACTACCATTATTCCTACTCGGTAGTGCGCGGTTGTGACCGCATTGTGCCGGTGGATGTCTATGTCCCCGGTTGCCCTCCGACTGCTGAAGCCCTGTTGTACGGCATCATCCAGTTGCAGAACAAGATTAAACGTACCAATACCATTGCGCGCTAGGGTGAAATATGGCTGCTGACTTGACCACATTGCGCGACCACTTGTCCGGTATGTTCGGCGACAAGCTGGTGAGCGTCCAAGAGAGATTAGAAGAGCTGACGGTAGTGGTGAAAGCGTCCGACTTGCTGTCGGTGATGGCTACCCTGCGTGATGCCGACGGTGCGTGCTTCGAGCAGATGATAGATCTGTGTGGCGTGGACTATTCCGAATACGGCGACGGAGCCTGGCAGGGTAAGCGTTTCGCGGTGGTGTATCACCTGATGTCGGTGAAAAACAATCAGCGTCTGCGCGTGCGCGTGTTTGCCGAAGAGGATGTCTTCCCGGTATTGCCTTCCGTGACCGGTGTATGGTCTTGTGCCAACTGGTTCGAGCGCGAAGCCTTCGATCTGTACGGCATCGTGTTCACCGGTCATCCCGATTTGCGCCGTTTACTGACCGACTACGGTTTTGTCGGTAGTCCGTTCCGCAAAGATTTCCCATTGTCCGGTCATGTCGAAATGAAGTACGACCCGGCTCAACAGCGTGTGGTCTATCAGCCCGTCTCCATCGAGCCGCGCGAAGTGACGCCACGTATCGTCCGTGATGAGCTGTACGGCTCAGTAAGAGGATAAGAGCATGCCAGAAATCAAAAATTACACGATGAACTTTGGTCCGCAGCATCCGGCCGCGCACGGTGTGTTGCGTCTGGTGCTGGAGCTGGATGGGGAAGTGATCGAACGTGCCGACCCGCATATCGGTCTGTTGCACCGTGCTACCGAAAAGCTAGCCGAGCACAAGACCTTTTTGCAATCTGTTCCTTATATGGATCGTCTCGATTACGTGTCCATGATGTGTAACGAGCATGCCTATGTGATGGCGATCGAGAAGTTAGCGGGCATCGACGTGCCGCTGCGCGCGCAGTACATACGCGTGATGTTCGATGAGATCACGCGCGTACTAAACCATCTGCTGTGGCTGGGCGCGCACGGTCTAGACATCGGCGCGATGACCATGTTCTTGTATTGCTTCCGCGAACGCGAAGATCTGATGGACGTGTACGAGGCGGCTTCCGGTGCGCGTCTGCATGCTGCTTACTACCGTCCCGGTGGTGTGTATCGCGATTTGCCTGACCGCATGCCGCAGTATGAAGCATCCAAAATTCACAACGCCGCTGCCGTGGAAAAGATGAACGAGAACCGTCAAGGTTCGGTGCTGGATTTCATCGAAGATTTCACCAAGCGTTTTCCCAAGTGCATAGACGAATACGAGACTTTGCTGACCGACAATCGTATCTGGAAACAGCGTACCGTCGGTATCGGCGTGGTCACACCTGAGCGCGCGCTGGCACTGGGCTTCACAGGTCCTATGCTGCGCGGTTCTGGCATCGAATGGGATCTGCGTAAGAAGCAGCCTTATGAGGTTTACGATCGTCTCGACTTCGATATTCCGGTTGGCAAGACCGGTGATTCCTACGACCGATATTTGGTGCGCGTGGAAGAGATGCGCCAATCCAACCGCATCATCCAGCAGTGTGTGGCTTGGCTGAAAGCCAATCCGGGTCCGGTCATTACCAGTAACCACAAGTTCGCACCTCCTAGTCGCGTGGCGATGAAGGAGAACATGGAAGAGTTGATCCACCATTTCAAGCTGTTCACCGAAGGCATGCATGTGCCGGCTGGCGAGGCTTACGCAGCGGTAGAGCATCCCAAGGGCGAGTTCGGTATCTATCTGATTTCGGATGGTGCCAACAAACCCTACCGCATGAAGATACGCGCGCCGGGCTTTGTGCATCTGGCTGCCTTGGATGAGATGGCGCGCGGTCATATGATCGCCGACGTGGTGACCATCATCGGTACGCAAGACATCGTTTTCGGAGAGATAGACCGCTAATGTTATCCGCACATATACAAGATCAAATCAACCGCGAACTGGTGAAGTATCCGGCTGAGCAAAAGCAATCAGCTGTGATGGCGGCATTGCGTTTCGTACAAGACGAAAAAGGCTGGATATCCAACGACGACATGACAGACGTGGCCGCCTGTCTCGGTATGCCGCACATGGCGGTGTACGAGGTCGCGACCTTCTATCACATGTATAACCTCAAACCTATGGGTAAGAACACCCTGACGGTGTGCACCAATCTTTCTTGCACCCTGTGCGGCGCGCTGGATACGGTGAAATACATAGAGGGCAAGCTGGGCATAGGCATGGGCGAAGTCACGGAGGACGGCAAGTTCGGTCTGCGCGAGGGCGAGTGCATGGGCGCGTGCATCGATGCACCTTTGCTCACTGTGAACAATAAAAAGCTGTGCGGTCGCATGACACCGCAGAAGATCGATGCATTGTTGTCTGAATTGGATAAATCATGAGAGGTCCGGTCACACAAACCACGATGGATTTCGATCAACCGTGGACACTAGAGAATTACCTGAAGGTTGGCGGTTACCAAGCATTACGTAAGGTGCTCACCGAGAAAATGTCACCTGAATCCATCATCGCTGAAGTCAAGTTGTCCGCTCTGCGCGGGCGCGGTGGTGCGGGCTTTCCCACCGGCCTGAAGTGGAGCTTCATGCCACGCGGTTTTGCCGGTGACAAATACATCGTATGTAATTCTGACGAAGGCGAGCCCGGTACTTGCAAGGACTGGGACATCCTGCGCTACAACCCGCATCTGCTCATCGAGGGGATGGCGATTGCCGCTTACACCATGGGTGTTAAGGTTGGTTACAACTATGTGCACGGTGAAATTTTCGAAGCCTATGAGCGGATGGAAGCCGCCGGTGCAGAAGCGCGCAAGGCCGGCTTCATGGGCAAAGACATCATGGGCATGGGCTTTGATTTTGAGCTGCACAACCATCTGGGTTACGGCGCATATATCTGCGGTGAAGAAACTGCTTTGCTCGAATCTATCGAAGGCAAGAAAGGACAGCCGCGCTTTAAGCCGCCTTTCCCCGCCAGCTTTGGTTTGTATGGCAAACCAACCACGATCAATAACACCGAGACTTTTGCCAGCATTCCTTACATCATCAACAATGGTGGACAGAAATTCCTCGAGATCGGTAAGCCCAACAACGGCGGTACCAAGCTGTTCTCCGTGTCGGGACATGTGAATAATCCCGGTAATTTCGAAGTGCCCATGGGTACACCGTTTGCCGAGCTATTGAAGATGGCGGGTGGCGTGCGCAACGGTCACAAGCTTAAAGCTGTGATTCCCGGTGGTTCATCCATGCCTGTGCTCAAGGGCGAAGTGATGATGGATCTGACCATGGATTATGACTCGATTTCCAAGGCCGGTTCCGGTCTGGGCAGTGGTGCGGTGATCGTAATGGACGAGACGGTCTGCATGGTGCGTGCATTGGAGCGTCTGTCTTACTTCTACTACGAAGAGTCTTGCGGTCAGTGCACGCCGTGCCGCGAAGGTACGGGCTGGTTGTATCGCATCGTGCATCGCATTGAACATGGCGAAGGCCGCAAAGAAGATTTGGACCTGCTGTTGAGTGTGGGCGACAACATCGCGGGTCGCACCATCTGTGCGCTCGGCGAAGCCGCAGTGTGGCCAGTACAAGGCATGCTGAAGAATTTCCGCGACGAATTTGAATATCACATCGAACACAAGCGTTGCTTGGTGTAGCCGACGGGTGAAAGACATGATTAAAATCGAAATTGATGGCAAACAGATCGAGACCGCTAAGGGTTCGATGGTGATAGAGGCCGCGCAGCAAGCCGGCGTGTATATCCCGCACTTTTGCTACCACAAGAAACTCTCCATCGCAGCCAGCTGCCGGATGTGTCTGGTGGAGGTAGAAAAAGCGCCCAAGCCTTTGCCTGCCTGTGCTACGCCGGCAGCTGAAGGCATGAAGGTGCACACGCATTCCGAGATGGCCGTCAAGGCGCAAAAGGGTGTGATGGAATTCCTGCTGATTAACCATCCGCTGGATTGCCCGATCTGCGATCAGGGTGGTGAATGCCAATTGCAAGATTTGGCCGTTGGTTATGGCGGCGGTGAGTCGCGTTACCAGGAAGACAAGCGCATCGTGATGCACAAGTCCATCGGCGAGCTGGTGTCCACCGAGGAGATGTCGCGCTGTATCCATTGCACGCGTTGTGTGCGTTTTGGTCAGGAAGTCGCCGGTATCATGGAGTTGGGTATGGCCTTCCGTGGTGAGAATGCCGAGATCATGAGCTTCGTTAACAGCACTGTTGATTCGGAGTTGTCGGGCAATATGATCGATTTGTGTCCGGTCGGTGCCTTGACCAGCAAGCCGTTCCGTTACACCGCACGTAGCTGGGAGCTGTCACGTCGTAAGTCGGTCAGTCCGCACGACAGTCTGGGTTCCAATCTGGCGGTGCACACCAAAGACAACAAGGTTGCGCGCGTCGTCCCTATCGAGAACGAAGCGATCAATGAATGCTGGTTGTCCGACAAAGACCGCTTCAGCTATGAAGGCTTGAACTCTCCCGAACGTCTCACCAAGCCTATGCTCAAGCAGGATGGCAAGTGGATAGAGGTGGAGTGGCAAGCCGCTTTGGAATACGTGGCCAATGGTCTGCGTCAGATCAAGAGCTCCGCCAGTGGCGGCGATATTGGTGCGTTGGCGACCCCTAACAGCACACTGGAAGAATTGGCACTGCTGCAAAAGCTGCTGCGTGGTCTGGGTAGTGACAATATCGACTTCCGTCTGCGTCAATCCGATTTTAGTGCCGACGGACATCAAGCCGGTGCGCCTTGGTTGGGCATGAATGTTGCCGATCTCAATACGCGTGATCGCTTCCTCGTCGTGGGTAGTTTCTTGCGCAAAGATCATCCGCTGTTGGCGCAGCGTATCCGCGCTGCATTGAAGAAGGGCGCGCGTGCCAGCATCATCCATTCTTCTGCGGAAGAGTTGCTGATGAATGTGGACAGTCAGTCCATCGTTGCGCCAAATGAATTGGTCGCAGAGTTGGCCGCAGTACTCAAGGCGCTGGCCGAGATCAAGCAAGTCACATTAAGTGGTGATGTGCAGGCGGCACTGGCTGCGGTCAACGTATCCGCTGCGACTCGTGCCATCGCCTTGAATCTGAGCACAGGGGCACGCGCTGCGGTGCTACTGGGTAACTTTGCTCAACAACATCCCCAAGCTGGTCAGTTGGCCTTGCTGGCGGCACAGATTGCGCAGTTGTGCGGCGCAAGTTTTGGTTACCTTGGTGAAGCGGCGAACAGCAGCGGTGGTTACATCGCCGGCGCAGTGCCTTTTGCACATGGCGCACACGGTATGAATGCCGCGCAGATGTTGGCATCACCACGCAAAGCTTATCTGTTGCTCAACGTTGAAGCAGAGTTGGACACGCAGGATGCGCAAGTCGCGCTGGCAGCGATGCAGGCTGCCGATATGGTGGTGGCGTTGAGTGCCTATAAGCACCACGCCAGTCTGTATGCGGATGTGATGTTGCCTATCGCGCCGTTCACCGAAACTTCCGGTACTTTCATCAGCACCGAGGGGCGTGCGCAGAGTTTCAAGGGTGCAGTCAAACCGTTGGGCGAGGCGCGTCCGGCATGGAAGGTGTTGCGCGTGTTGGGCAATCTGCTCGATGTGCCGGGATTCGATTACGACAGTAGCGAAGCAGTGCGCGATGAAGTGCTGGCAGGCTTTAGTAGCGCGCGCATGGACAATAGCTTGCATGGCCTAGCCTTGCAGAAGGTGCTGGCCACTAAGGTGGACGGCTTGCAGCGCGTCAGCTACGTACCGATCTACAGCACTGATGCCGTGGTACGCCGCGCTGCCTCATTGCAGAAAACCAGCGATGCTGCGACACCGGTCATTACTTTGCATAGCAGTGATCTGGCTAAACTGGGTTTCAATGCCGGTGATCACGTGACGGTGCAACAAGGTAAGGGCAGTGTGCGTCTGCAAGTGCAGACTAATGACACACAGCCTACCAATACCGCACGCATTGCCTCAGGCCACGCCGCTACCGCCGCGTTGGGTGCGATGTTCGGAACAATCAGCATGGAGCGTGCATGATGGATTTGCTACTCAGTTTAGAACAAGCCGGCCAAAATCTTTTGGGCGTGTTCTGGTTGCCAGTTTGGACCGTGGTCAAGATCATGGTGATCGTCGGCCCCCTGATGGGTGCGGTCGCATACCTGACCTTGGCAGAGCGCAAGGTGATCGGTTGGATGCAAATCCGTATCGGTCCCAACCGCGTTGGTTATTTTGGTTTGCTGCAACCGCTGGCCGACGGTATCAAGTTGCTGATGAAAGAAATCATCGTGCCGACCGGCTCGAACAAGTTCCTTTTCATTCTCGGCCCCATCATGGCGCTGATGCCCGCCTTAGCTGCTTGGGCGGTCATTCCGTTCAACAGTGAGTTGGTGTTGGCCAACGTCAACGCAGGTCTGCTGTATATCTTGGCGATGACATCGCTCGGTGTGTACGGTGTGATCATCGCGGGGTGGGCCTCAAACTCCAAGTATGCGTTCTTGGGTTGCTTGCGTTCCGCCGCGCAGATTGTGTCATATGAAATTGCCATGGGCTTCGCGCTGGTGTGCGTATTGATGGCTTCGCAGAGTCTGAATCTGGGCGACATCGTGAATGGTCAAAAAGGCGGCTACGGTCTGTTCAACTGGTACATCGTGCCGTTGTTCCCGATGTTCATCGTGTACCTGATCTCGGGTGTGGCGGAAGCCAATCGTGCGCCGTTTGACGTGGCTGAAGGCGAGTCCGAGATCGTGGCGGGTTTCCATGTGGAATACTCCGGCATGACCTTCGCGCTGTTCTTCCTGGCCGAATACGCCAACATGATTTTGATTGCCTTCCTGACCTCTATCATGTTCATGGGCGGTTGGTTGTCGCCAGTGCCGTTCCTGCCGGATAGCATCGTTTGGCTGTTTGCCAAAGTGAGTTTTGTGCTGTTCCTGTTCTTGTGGTTCCGTGCAACTTTCCCACGCTATCGTTATGACCAGTTGATGCGTTTGGGTTGGAAAGTATTCATCCCACTGGCGATAGTCTGGGTGGTGGTGGTGGGTGCATGGATGCAGACTCCTTTGTGGGTTTGGTAAGCGTCGGAGAAGAATATGGAAAAGATCAAACACTATTTCAAGACCTTTCTGCTGTTCGAGTTGCTCAAGGGCCTCGCGCTGACCGGACGTTATATGTTCGCGCGCAAGATCACCGTGCAATTCCCAGAAGAGAAGACGCCGCAGAGCAACCGCTTCCGTGGTTTGCATGCACAGCGCCGCTATGCCAATGGAGAAGAACGTTGTATCGGTTGCAAGTTGTGCGAGGCGGTTTGTCCCGCCTTGGCAATCAAGATCGAAGTGGCCGAGCGTGATGACGGCACACGTCGCACCACGCAGTACGACATCGATCTGACCAAGTGCATCTTCTGCGGCTTCTGCGAAGAGTCCTGCCCGGTCGATGCCATCGTCGAGACACGTATCTTCGAATATCACGGCGAGAAAAAAGGTGACCTGTACTACACCAAGCCGATGTTGCTGGCGGTGGGTGATAAATACGAGGCACAAATCGCCAAGGACCGCGCAGCGGACGCCAAATACCGCTAGTCGCCAAAGCGCCACTTGCTCCTGACATTAACGAGGGTAGATAGATGAATTTTTTGGATGTGGTCTTTTATGTGTTCGCGGCGCTCACCGTGTTCGCGGGCATGGGCGTGATTACATCGCGCAATCCCGTCAATGCAGCATTGTTCTTGGTCTTGGCGTTCTGTAGTTCTGCCGGCATCTGGATGTTGCTGGAAGCCGAGTTCCTCGCCATCGTTTTGGTGCTGGTCTATGTAGGGGCGGTGATGGTGCTGTTCCTGTTCGTGGTGATGATGCTGGATATCAATCTGGTGCGCCTGCGTGAAGGCTTTTGGCGCTGGTTCCCGTTCGGTGCGGGTCTGGCCGGTTTGATGGTGTTCGAGATGATCTATGTACTGGGCGCACGTCAGACTTCCGACACGGTGACCAATGTGGTTCATCCGGCCAACTACAGCAACACCAAAGAACTGGGTCGTTTGCTCTATACCGATTACGTCTATCCCTTTGAGCTAGCGGCAGTGCTGCTGCTGTTGGCGATGGTGGCCGCCATCGCGCTGACCTTGCGTCGTCGTGTCGGTGTTAAGTCGCAGAACGTGGGTGACCAGGTACAGGTCAAAGCCGCAGACCGCGTGCGCATCGTCAAGTATATGCAAGACGGCAACACCGATACGTCGGCTAAATAAGCCATTAAGAGCTAATAACTAAAATTCTGATAAGCAAAAACTTAGGGGAGTGAAAATAGCATGTTGACCCTGTCACATTATCTGGTACTGAGCGCGGTGTTGTTCGCCATCAGCGTGGTCGGTATCTTCCTCAACCGCAAAAACGTCATCGTATTGCTGATGTCCATCGAATTGATGTTGCTGGCGGTGAATACCAATTTCGTTGCTTTCTCGCATTATCTGAACGATACCTCAGGACAGGTGTTCGTATTTTTCATCCTGACAGTGGCAGCCGCTGAAGCGGCTATCGGCCTAGCTATTCTGGTCGTGCTATTCCGTAATCTGCGCACCATTAACGTCGATGATCTCGGCAGCTTGAAAGGTTGATGTGATGGATATTCAAACACTCTACTTGATCGTTCCTCTGGCACCCTTGTTCGGTGCGATTTGCGCCGGCCTGTTCGGTAAATGGTTGGGACGCAAAATGTCGCACCGCATCACCATCGCGATGGTGGGGCTGTCTCTGTATGCCGCGATTAAAATCTTCCTCGATGTGATGGATGGCCATAGTTTCGACGGTCCCGTCTACACCTGGCTCAACTCCGGTGGCACTTCTTTCTATGTTGGTTTCCTCATCGACAGACTCACCGCAGTGATGATGTTGGTGGTGACCTTTGTATCGCTGATGGTGCATATCTACACCATCGGTTATATGGAAGAGGATGACGGCTACCAGCGTTTCTTTAGCTACATCTCGCTGTTCACCTTCTCCATGCTGATGCTGGTGATGGCAAACAATTTCATGCAATTGTTCTTCGGTTGGGAAGCGGTGGGTCTGGTGTCCTATCTGTTGATCGGTTTCTGGTTCAAGCGTCCTACCGCAATTTATGCCAACCTCAAGGCCTTCTTGGTCAACCGTGTGGGTGACTTCGGTTTCATCCTTGGCATCGGTCTGGTGTTGATGGTGTTTGGCACGCTGAACTATGCGGATGTGTTCGCGAATGTCGCAGCGCATGCCGATGACGTTGCCCCTATTGGCGGCATGCACGTCAACATGATCACCGCCATCTGTATCTTGCTGTTCATCGGTGCGATGGGTAAATCGGCGCAGTTTCCTTTGCATGTATGGTTGCCTGATTCGATGGAAGGCCCGACACCGATCTCCGCACTGATACACGCCGCGACCATGGTGACGGCCGGTATCTTTATGGTGTCGCGCATGTCACCCATGTTCGAACTGTCCGAGACCGCTTTGTCTTTCGTCATGATCATCGGAGCCATCACCGCGTTGTTCATGGGCTTCCTCGGTGTGATTCAGAACGACATCAAGCGCGTCATTGCTTACTCGACTTTGTCACAGCTGGGTTACATGACCGTAGCCTTGGGTGCGTCCGCTTACTCGGTGGCGATCTTCCATCTGATGACACACGCTTTCTTCAAAGCCTTGCTGTTCTTGGGCGCGGGTAGCGTCATCATCGGTATGCATCACGACCAAGACATCCGCAACATGGGTGGCCTGCGTAAGTACATGCCCATCACTTGGATCACTTCATTGATCGGTTCGCTGGCTTTGATAGGCACGCCGTTCTTCTCTGGCTTCTATTCCAAGGACAGCATCATCGAGGCCGTAGAGTATTCACACCTACCAGGTTCCGGCTTCGCCTACTTCGCCGTGGTCGCGGGTGTGTTCATCACCGCCTTTTATTCATTCCGTATGTATTTCCTGGTGTTCCACGGCGAAGAGCGTTTTGGCAAGGCACATGTTGAGCACACACATGCCGATACACATGCAGCAGATGCTCATGCGCATGATGCGCACGCCGATGCACATGATGATGCTCATGACGACCATGCTAAGGAAGATGCGCACGAGCATCACGGACTGGCACCCGGTCAAAAACCGCACGAGACACCTTGGGTGGTTTGGTTGCCTTTAGTGATGTTAGCCATCCCTTCGGTGGTGATAGGCTATATCGCGGTTGAACCTATGTTGTTCGGCAACTATTTCAAGGACGCGATCTACATCGCCGAACATCATGAAGCGTTGGCTGAAATGCATGCCGAGTTCAAAGGCGCATTTGATATGGCATTCCACTCGCTGCTCAGTCTGCCGTTCTTCTTGGCGATGGCGGGCGTAGCGACTTCGTGGTTCTTCTACATGAAGCGTCCCGATATTCCCGCAGCGATACAGCAGCGTTTTCAGTGGGTGTACACCGTGCTGGATAACAAATATTACTTTGATCGTTTCAACGACTGGTTCTTCGCTGGTGGCGCACGTGGAGCGAGTAGCTTCCTGTCACGCTTTGGCGATAAGGTGTTGATCGATGGTCTGTTGGTGAACGGTTCGGCGAATCTGGTAGGCAAAATCTCCGGCATCGTGCGTCGCTTCCAGTCGGGTTATATCTACCACTATGCGTTCACCATGATTACCGGTGTGTTCATATTATTGACTATACGTAATTGGTTTTAATTGGCGGTAGTGGTAAGTGGCTAGTAGCAAGAGCGCTGCAAGTTTTTCCACTCACCACTAAGGCACTTGGTGCCGCCCGCTCACCACTCATAAAGTATAAGGAATATCAGCATGATTTTTGGATTACCTGTGATTAGTGTCGCTATCTGGCTACCCATCATCTTTGGCGTATTGGTGCTGGCGACCGGCAACGATAAAAACGCACCGCTGGCGCGTATCCTCGCCTTGGTCGGGAGCGTGCTCGGTTTCTTGGTGACCCTGCCGCTCTATACCGGCTTTGATGTCGGCACCAGTGCCATGCAGTTCGAAGAAATGCACAGCTGGATCAACCGCTTTAACATCCATTATCACTTGGGTGTGGATGGCATCTCCATGCTGTTCATTCTGCTCAACAGCTTCTTCACACCGTTGGTCGTGTTGGCGGGTTGGAAGGTGATCGAGAAGCGTGTGGCGCAATACATGGCGGCTTTTCTGATTATGTCCGGTATCATCAACGGCGTGTTCGCAGCATTGGACTCCATCCTGTTTTACGTATTCTGGGAAGCGATGCTGATCCCGATGTTCATCATCATTGGTGTGTGGGGCGGCCCTAACCGCGTTTACGCGGCGATGAAGTTTTTCCTTTACACCTTGCTCGGCTCGTTGCTGATGCTGGTTTCGCTAATTTATCTATACAGATTAAGCGGCGGCAGTTTCAGCATTCTGGACTTCCAGCAATTGCGCCATATCCCGATGCAAGCGCAGATCCTGATGTTCGTCGCCTTCTTCTTCGCCTTCGCGGTAAAGGTGCCGATGTTCCCCGTGCACACTTGGTTGCCGGATGCCCACGTGGAAGCGCCTACCGGTGGTTCGGTGGTGCTGGCGGCCATCATGTTGAAGGTGGGTGCCTACGGCTTCCTGCGTTTCTCTCTGCCCATTACCCCGGATGCCAGCCACAAACTTGCGGGTGTAATGATTGCGCTGTCACTAATCGCCATTATTTATATCGGTCTGGTGGCACTCATGCAATCTGACATGAAAAAGCTGGTGGCTTACTCCTCCATCTCGCACATGGGTTTCGTGACCTTGGGCTTCTTCATGTTCAACTCCTACGGTATGGAAGGCGCGCTGATGCAGATGTTGTCGCATGGTTTCGTGGCCGGTGCACTGTTCCTCTGTATTGGTGTGTTGTATGACCGCGTGCACTCACGCGAGATCTCCGCATACGGCGGTGTGGCCAACAAGATGCCGGTGTTTGCCGCCTTCTTCATGCTGTTTGCCATGGCGAATAGTGGCCTGCCCGGTACCAGCGCCTTCGTCGGCGAGTTCATGGTCATCATGGGCGCGATCAAGGTTAATTTCTGGTACGGTTTTGCCGCTGCCAGCACGATGATCTTCGGTGCGGCCTATACATTGTGGATGTACAAGCGCGTGATCTTTGGCGCGGTAGCCAACCATCATGTTGCCGAACTGACCGATATCAATGGTCGCGAAAAATTGATCTTTATCATCCTCACGATCTTCGTGTTGGGCATGGGTGTCTATCCTTTGCCGTTCGGTGAGATCTTGCATGTATCAGTGAACGACTTGCTGCTACATATGACTCAATCCAAGCTGTAAGCCCAGCGTAGCTTAAGAGGTGAATATGAATTTGATGGCGAATTTGATGCCCGCAGCAGCAGAGATTTTCCTGCTGGGGATGTTGTGTGTAATCCTGATCGTGGATTTGTTACTCAGTGAGCGCAACAAGATTTATACCTATTTGCTGGTGCAAGCTACCCTGCTGGGTTGCTCCCTCATCACCGTGGGTACGCATGTTGATGGCGTGGTGTATGCCTTCCACAACATGTATGTGGATGACCTGATGTCGGATGTACTGAAGCTACTGACCTATCTGGCCGTTGCCATGATGATGGTCTATTCGCGCCAATACTTGCTGTTGCGCGGATTATTCACCGGTGAGTTTATGGTGTTGGCGCTGTTCGCACTGTTGGGTATGAATGTGATGATCTCGGCCAACAACTTTGTCACCCTGTATCTCGGTCTGGAGTTGCTGTCACTGGCTTTGTACGCCATGGTCGCACTGCAACGCGATTCCGCTGTGGCCACCGAAGCAGCGATGAAGTACTTCATTCTCGGCGCGTTGGCTTCCGGTTTGCTGTTGTATGGTATGTCCATGCTGTACGGCGCAACAGGCTCACTGGATTTGAATGCCATCTCAGATGCAATCAAGCACGGCGTACCTAACAAATCCCTGCTGGTATTTGGTCTGGTATTCATCGTATCTGGTCTGGCATTCAAGTTAGGTGTAGTGCCTTTCCATATGTGGATACCCGATGTGTACCACGGCGCACCCACCGCGATGACCATGCTGATTGGCTCCGCACCCAAGTTGGCCGCGTTCGCTTTCACCGCGCGCATCTTGGTGGAAGGTCTGCAACCGTTGGTGCATGACTGGTCCGGCATGCTGATTATCATGGCTGTGGCATCGATGGCCGTGGGTAACTTGAGCGCGATCGCGCAAACCAATCTGAAGCGTATGTTTGCCTACTCGACTATCTCGCACATGGGTTTCCTGCTACTGGGTTTCATCGGTGGCGGTATCGAAGGTTACGGCTCTGCCATGTTCTACGCGGTGGTCTATGTGCTGATGACGCTGGGCGCCTTCGGCATGATTATGTTGTTGTCACGTGCCGGTTTTGAAGCCGACACACTGAACGACTTCAAGGGTTTGAATCAGCGTAGTCCTTGGTTGGCCTTTATGATGCTGTTGCTGATGTTCTCTATGGCTGGCGTACCACCTACCGTGGGCTTCTATGCCAAGTTCTCGGTACTCAATACCATCGTGCAGACGGGGCACACTTGGTTGGCAGTCACTGCGGTAATGTTCTCGCTAATCGGTGCGTTCTACTACCTGCGTATCGTCAAATTGATGTACTTCGATGCACCGCAGAGCCACGAGCCTATCCATGTCGGTATGGATAGCGCATTCCTGATCAGCTTCAACGGTCTGGGCGTGCTGATCTTGGGCATGATGCCCGGCATGTTGATGTCCATCTGTGCAGTGTCGGTGCAGCAGTCGTTGCTGTTGCATTAAAGAGTCTGTACGGTGTGCTGAATGAACCTCACAGTACATAACACACACACCACAGAGTCGCTGAGCTCAGCAGTCGTACAACGCTACAGACTGAACGTAGTATCGGCATGTTCGCTGGCCATGAGTCTTTCCTTGTTGGGATGGCTCATGGCCAGCGCGCATTTGGCTGTTGTGTTGTACTGGCAGGGCATCGCATTCTGCATCGCCATTTCCTTAGCAAGCTTTGCCCAATATGCCTATACGCATAACTTCGCTTTATTGCGCCGCATACAACTACTCTTCTTGTTATTCGTGCCGCTAGTGGCACAACTCAGTTTAGAGAGCGGCAATGTCAGCGGCATCATTCTGTGGTCGTTTCTGGCCCCGGTGTCGGTCTCCATGATTGCGGCTAGGGAAGAACGACACTCGCTGTATTGGCTGGCATCCTATGTGATGGTGGTGGTGTGCTCTTTTTTACTTGCGCCGCAGCTAGGCAATAACTCCCAATATGCAACTGACATCATCGTCAGCAGTATGTTGCCAGCCAATATCGCGCTGTTCACTTGCGTGTTGACCCTTGCCCTGTATTACTCATTACGTCACCGCGCCGAGATCAACCAACTACGCAAGCAACAGTATTTCAATTTGCACGATCAGCATTTGCAACTCAACTTCGAGGTCGCGCGTAAGGATGAGTTGTTACGCAGCGTATTGCCGGATCGCATCGCCACGCGGATGTTGGACGGGGAGAAAATGATTGCGGATGGACATTCTGATGTATCAGTGATGTTCGCTGACATAGTCGGATTTACAAAATTGGCCGATAGCATGTCGCCTAAGCAAATTGTCCGGCTACTCAATCAACTGTTTTCAGGCTTTGACGATATAGCCGACAAGCACGGCTTAGAAAAAATTAAAACCATAGGTGATGCCTATTTGGCAGTGGGCGGGCTGGGTAGCAAGGAGCATGGCGACTACGTGGAGGCTACGGTACAAGCCGCCGTGGAATTTCACCGCTATTTGCGTGAGCAGACCCGTGGTCAGTTCAATGGCAATGCCTTGGATATACATATAGGTATTGCGACCGGTCCTATTGCAGCCGGAGTGATTGGACGGATACGTCTGACCTATGATATCTGGGGTGATACCGTTAACCGCGCCAGCCGGCTGGTGGATCAAGCTAGTGCAGGACAAATACTGGTGGACCATATGACCCATAAACGTGTCGCAACTAAATTTGCGTTTGCTGACGAAGAGTTGCTCACGCTTAAGCGCGGCATACAAATAAAGACCTATCGTTTGAATACCTATGGTTCATCCTTTCGTCCGCTAGAGACAGGAAATATCTACAAACTACATCAGTAATTTTGCTGGTGGCTATCAGTTCTTTCGCGTGATGCGTGAGTTTTTGTTGCTGTAACACTACCGTGTCAGAGTGCCTTGAAAGTAAATAGGAGCGTGTGATGGAAAGTCATTGGATGTGGTGGTTGGCCGCTATCTTTTTGGTCATCGCAGAGATGTTCAGCGGTACCTTCTACCTGCTGGCATTGGCGGTCGGGCTTGCGGCAGCGGGTATCGCCGCCTTTGTCGGTGTGGCGGCGAACGGTCAGGCTTTGACGGCTGCTTTGCTGTGTACCTTCAGTGTTGTCGCGCTGTATTTATGGAAGCGCAAAGCGGCGCCTGTAGCCGAGCAGAGCAATTTCAGTTATGACATCGGTCAGGCTGTGCATATCGCCAGCTGGACAGATGAGCGTCACGCACGGGTGAATTATCGTGGCGCGGAATGGGATGCACGACTCGCTGAGGGCGTCCCTCGCGATGCCACTAAGACTGAGTGGCGCATCAAAGCGATTTCAGGTTCGTTGTTGATCATAGAGTAGGAGGAAACATGGATAGCATCGTTATAGGGGTGGTGATTTTCGCGGCATTCTTAGCATTTCAGACCATCAAGATCGTGCCGCAACAGAACGCATGGGTGATAGAGCGCTTCGGCAAATACAACCGCTCGCTCGAACCCGGACTGAACATCGTCATTCCCTTTATGGACAGAGTCGCCTATCGGCACAGGCTTACCGAGTTCCCTATCGATATTGCGCCGCAAGTTTGTATCACCCGCGACAACACCCAAGTGCAAGTGGACGGTGTGCTGTATTACCAAGTGACCGATGCCGCACGTGCAAGTTATGGCACGTCCAACTATCTGGCCGCCATCACCATGTTGGCGCAGACCGCCTTGCGTTCCGAGTGCGGCAAACGCGATCTGGACAAGTTGCTGGAAGACCGTGATGCCATCAACCGCACCGTGGTGTTCGCGCTCGATGAAGCCAGCCCCAACTGGGGCGTCAAGGTGTTGCGCTACGAGATCAAAGACATCACGCCTCCGCAGCAGGTGCTGGCTTCCATGCAGAAGCAGATCACCGCCGAGCGTGAGAAGCGCGCATTGATCGCGCAATCGGAAGGCAAGAAACAAGAAGAGATCAATCTCGCTGAAGGTCTGATGACCGCCTCGATACGTGAGTCGGAAGGCACACGCCAAGCGGCCATCAACAATGCGCAAGGCGAGGCCGAAGCTATCTTGCTGGTGGCCAAAGCCACGGCAGAATCGATACGCGTGGTGGCCGAGGCGATACAGAGCGATGGCGGCATGACAGCCGTGAACCTCAAGGTCGCGGAACGCTTCGTTGATGCCTTCGGCAACATTGCCAAGCAAGGCAACACCATGATTATTCCCGGCAACGCGGCAGATATTGCGGGACTGGTGGCCACGGCCATGCAAGTGGTGAAGAAAACTTAAGAGAAGGATGGCAATGGATTTAACCGAAACACGCATCGATAGCGCGCTGATGTATGACGGCGGCTTTATACAAGTGCACAAGGATAGCGTGCGTTTGCCGGATGGCACGATCAGTACGCGTGAATACATCAAGCATCCGGGGGCGGTGGCGGTGTTGGCCTTGCTGGATAACGGCAATCTGGTGATGGAGCGGCAATACCGTTATCCACCGCAACGGGAGTTCATCGAGCTGCCGGCGGGCAAGATAGATCATGGTGAGGACATCTTGGTTACCGCGCAGCGCGAGTTGCTGGAGGAGACCGGTTATGTGGCACGTGAGTGGACACATCTCACCACCGTATGGCCGTGCATAGGCTACGCTGACGAACGCATGGAATATTTCTTGGCGCGCGGACTGACGCTGCAACAGCGCAAGTTGGATGAGGGCGAGTTTCTGGAAGTATTTGAATTGCCGCTGCACGACGCTATGGACTGGATTAGGCAAGGCAAGATCAATGAAAGTAAGACCATCCTCGGCCTGTTCTGGCTGGAAAAGTACCTGCACGATTGGCAGGTTTAGTTTACGCACATAGCACCCTCAAGTTTTTCCTCCGGCTGCCGATATAGTTATTGCAGTCGAAAGGAGGGTAGCGCCATTTATATCCATTGGGAAAAAAGTCTGGAGTTGGGTAACGATTTGATCGATATCCAGCATCGCATCTTGGTGTTGCTGTGTCGCAAGTTGGATATCGCCATTAAGACCCGCCAGCCGGAGCAGACGGTGCGCTGGATTATTGTCGAGCTGAAGAAATTCACCGAGTTTCATTTTGTCAGCGAAGAAAACCTGATGCACGAGATTGGTTATCCCGGTGTCGGTGAGCATGCGCTCATCCATACCGAATTACTGATGCAGCTGGAAATGATGCTGGCTAAGATTAGTCACCACCGCGAGTTTCCCGAGGATCTGTTGTACTTTCTTAATAAGTGGTTGGTACAGCATTTGGCGCAGGAAGATTTGAAGATAGTGCAGCACTTGCGCCTGTCGGTGCAGAGGCCCATCGGTGAACAATTGTACGAGCAGTATTTGTTGTGCCCTGGTCGGGATAAAAAATAGTGGGGGTGTGAAAATGAAAACAGAACAGATAGCCGATATGAAAGATGCCTTGTCTAAATTGGATAGTCTGCCGGCCATGCCGGCCATCGCGCAGAAGCTGCTGCTATTGAAGTTAGATACAGATGCGGGTGAGGCGGAGTTCCTGCGACTGATCGAACAGGATCCGCAGATCTCGGCGAAGATCATCGGGCTTGCCAATTCACCGCTGTATGGCACGCGCAACGTTGTGTCTTTGTCCGAGGCGGTGGTCATGCTGGGCATGAATCGAGTCAAATCTGTCGCCATCGGTATTGCGGCCATGTCCTCGCTGGGCAACGCGGTCGAGGGGAAATTCAAGATCAAAGAGTTATGGATGCATAGTCTGTCGGTAGCCATGGGCATGAGTAGCATCGCCCGCGCGATGCCGGTGTATAACCGTCCCGCCGACGATTTGCTGTTCTTTGCCGGGTTGATGCATGACATCGGCTATATGGCGATCAGTCATCTGGATGCTCAAAACAGTGACAAGCTGCATGAGCAATTGCAGCAGACTCCTGCGCGCATGAAATTAAAAATAGAAGCGGCCTTGCTGGGCATGACGCATGCCGAGATAGGCGCAGAACTAGGCCAACATTGGCATCTCCCGGATGACATCGTCGCAGTGATACGCCGCCATCATGAGGGCGGCGACCATACGAATCCCGAGATACCGGTACTGGTCCGTTTGGTGTGGCTGACCGAGCAAATGCTGGGCGAGTTTGGCTCGCTAAAAGCCAGCCAAGACGCGGTCATTCCAGAATTGAATTGGCTCTTGTTGGGCATCGACCCAGAGAGCGCCGAAGATATACGTCAGCAAGTGTTTGAAGTCGCCATCCAAGCGTGTCAGATGGCTGATTCATTCGACTAAGCGTACCAAAATGCGCTAGACAGGCACGCTTAGATTTCTTTGGCTAGTTGGGCCGCCTTGCCGATATAGGTGTCGGGTGACAGTTGCAACAGGCGTTGCTTTTCAGCTTCGGGGATGTCCAGCGTTTGGATGAAGGCTTGCAGTGAGGCGCGGTTGATGCCGCTTTGGCCGCGTGTCAGTTCTTTGAGTTTGTCGTAGGCGTTTTCGATGTTGTAGCGGCGCATCACGGTCTGGATAGGCTCGGCCATCACTTCCCAGCTGGCGTTCAGATCGTCCGTGACACGCTGTGCATTCACTTCCAGTTTATTCAGACCGCGCAAGCACGACTCGTAAGCCAACAGGGTATAGCCCAAGGACACGCCCATATTGCGCAACACGGTGGAGTCGGTCAGATCGCGCTGCATACGTGACACCGGCAACTTTTCGGAGAGGTGACGCAGCAGCGCGTTGGCCATGCCCAGATTGCCTTCGGAATTTTCAAAGTCGATCGGGTTGACCTTGTGCGGCATAGTTGAGGAGCCGACTTCGCCTTTGACGACCTTCTGTTTGAAATAGCCCAGCGAGATGTAGCCCCAGATGTCGCGATTCAGATCGATCAGGATGGTGTTGATGCGCGCATAGGCATCGAACAACTCGGCCATGTAATCGTGCGGCTCGATCTGGATGGTGTAAGGGTTGAAAGTAATACCGCGCGCTGTGACAAAATGCTCGGAAAACGCAGCCCAATCGACATTGGGATAAGCGGCCAAATGCGCGTTGTAGTTACCTACCGCGCCGTTGATTTTGCCCAGTATCTGCGTCGCGGCAAGACGCTCGTGCGCGCGTTGCAAACGGTACACCACATTGGCCAGTTCCTTGCCCAGCGTACTGGGCGTGGCGGTCTGGCCGTGGGTGCGGCACAACATGGGCAAGTCGGCGAGTTGGTGCGCCAATGTTTGCAGGCGGGTGGTGAGTACATTCAATGCGGGCAGCATCACCGCATCGCGCGCGCTCTTGAGCATCAGCGCGTGGCTCAGGTTGTTGATGTCTTCCGAGGTGCAGGCGAAGTGGATGAACTCCAATACTTTTGCCGTCTCAGCATTGCTCGACAGCTTTTCACGCAGCCAATATTCGACCGCTTTCACGTCATGATTGGTGGTGCGCTCTATGGTCTTGATGGCATGCGCATCGTGCTCGGAGAAGTTCGCGTTCAACGCGTCCAGCTCGGCAATGGTCGCGGCGGAGAACGGCGCGATCTCTTTGATGTCCTGTTGTGCGCTGAGTGCCTTGAGCCATTCGATCTCGATCAACACGCGAAAACGAATCAGACCGAACTCGCTGAAGTAGGCGCGCAAGGCATCCACTTTGCCGTGGTAACGACCATCGAGCGGGGACAGGGCAGTGAGTTTGGTGAGTGTAGTCATGGCGTGGGAACCTTCAAAACGAAAGCGCGCATTTTACGCGAAATGCGTGGCTGCGCGCAGCTTCAGTCGTTGCTGATATGCAGTGTGCGCGTGGGGTAGGCGAAGTCAGCGCCGTGACGCGTGACGATGGCGGCGACCTGCAACAGCACGTCCTGTTTGGCGCGATGGAACTCTGCCAGCGCGGTGGTGTTGGTACAGGCAATCAAGGTGAGGTTCAGCGCGGAGTCGGCGAATTGATTGAACGCGACGATGATGTCCTGGCTCTCATCGATATCGTGATGGGTCGTCAGCATGTTCTTGATGTCGGTGCTGATTGCTTCCAGCTTGTCGAGGTCTTGGTAGCGCAGCCCCAGTGTCTCTTGGATGCGCTTATGCGACATGCGCGTAGCGTTCTCGACGATGATGGAGGTGAACAGCGAATTGGGCACATATAGCATGGCCATATTGGCGGCGCGCAAACTGGTCTGGCGCCAGCCTATGTGTTCCACGCGGCCTTCGATCTCTTTGTCAGGCGAGCGTATTTTGTCGCCGATATTGAAGGGGCGATCCAGATGCACCATCAAGCCGCCGAATAGATTGGCCAGTAGGTCCTTGGCGGCAAAGCCCATCGCGATACCGCCCACGCCGCCGAAAGCCAACACGCCGGAGATGCTGAAGCCCAAGGTCTGCATCATCATCAGCACCGCGATCACCACGACCGCGATACGTGCGATCTTGCCCAGCCCATCCACTGTAGTGCGGTCAGCCCCGACACCCGTTTGCAGGTGTTTAGCCAGCACATTGTCGGCCAGCTCGCGTATCAGCTTGAACAAAAACCAGGCGATGCACACGATGAAGCCGATGTTGCGCAGCGGAGCCAAATACTCCAGCAACTGTTCGCCGGTCTGTCTGTGCACCAGATGTAGCGTGAAGGCGAGTCCACCCAGCCAGATCAACACGGGCAGCGGCTTGCGTGCCGCTGCGATAATGGCGTCATCCCAAATGTTGTCGGTGTGTTCGGCCAGTGCGGCGGCACGATTCAGGGCGCGGCTGGCGAAGAAATGCGCCGCCAGTGTGGCGACCAGTACCAGTAGTAGGCGGATGATTTCGGGGCTAAGGTTGTGGTTCATCTTGGATTTACCTTACTTAATAATTCCACCACCGAGACAGATCTCGCCGTCATAAGCGACGACCGACTGTCCGGGGGTGACCGCCCATTGGGCGTGCTCGAAAGTGTAGTGGGTGAGGCCGTTATCGTGAGGTGCGATACGGCAGGCCGCATCCTGTTGACGATAGCGCGTCTTGGCCGCGTAGCCGCGTGTCAGGTCGGGCGCGCTGCCGCTGATCCAGTGCATGTCCATGACATCCACCTGATGCGTGAGCAGGAGCGGATGGTCATGGCCTTGCACCACAATCAAGCGGTTGCGCTGCATGTCCTTGGCGGCGACGAACCAAGGCTCACCCGATGATTCTTTTGCGCCGCCTATGCCCAAGCCTTGGCGTTGTCCCAGTGTGTAGAAGCTTAGTCCGATGTGCTTGCCGACACGCTGACCTTCGGGCGTATACATGTCGCCCGGTTGTGTGGGTAAGTAGCCGCTCAAAAATTCACGGAAGGGACGCTCGCCGATAAAGCAGATGCCGGTGCTGTCCTTCTTGGCGTGGTTGGATAAGCCATGCTGTTCGGCGATGCGGCGCACGTCGGATTTCAAGATGTTGCCCAGTGGGAACATCGCTTTGGACAATTGCGCCTGATTCAATCTATGCAGAAAGTAGCTCTGATCTTTGCTTGCATCGCTGGCTTTCAACAGCTGGAACGCGCCGTTCACTTCGCGCACCTGCGCGTAATGTCCGGTGGCGATGGTGTCCGCGCCCAGCGCGATAGCATGGTCGAGAAAAGCTTTGAACTTGATCTCAGCGTTGCACAAAATGTCGGGATTGGGTGTGCGTCCGGCTTGGTACTCGCGCAGAAAATAGCTGAACACGCGGTCTTTATACTCTTTGGAGAAATTCACCGCCTCGATAGGGATGCCTATGGTGTCGGCCACCGAAACCGCGTCCAGCAGGTCTTGGCGCGACGAGCAATATTCGCTGTTGTCGTCGTCTTCCCAGTTCTTCATGAACAGGCCGATTACGTCGTAACCCTGCTGCTTGAGCAACAGCGCGGTGACTGAGGAATCGACTCCGCCGGACATGCCGACCACGATGCGGGGCTTATTCATAATGTGTGACCAGTTCTAAAGGATAGCGGCGACCCGCTAGATAATCTTCCATACAACGCAAAATCAGCGGGCTGCGATGGCGCGCTACCGAAGCGCGTATCTCGTCCGGTGTCAGCCATAGTGCGCGCAGTATGCCTTTATCTAATTCGCGTCTGGCTTCGTGCCCGGTGATTTCGCCAGTATAGGCGAAGCGGATATAGGTCGTGTCCGACTCGGGCGCATGCCAGCGGTAGATGCCGATTAGTTGAGTGGGGACGAAGTGGTAAGCAGACTCTTCCAAAGTTTCGCGTATGACCGCTGCGCTCAGCGACTCGTGCGCTTCCAGATGACCTGCTGGTTGGTTGTAGCGTATGCCTTGCGCGGTCTCTTCTTCGACCATCAAGAATTTGCCATCGCGCTCCAATACTGCGGCGACGGTGACATGCGGTTTCCAGACCATCAGCTTGCCCCTTAGAGTTCCTGTCTCGTTCGTCTCGTACAGGAAAATGAAAAAAGCCACTCGTTATAAGTGGCTTTTTTCTTGTGTGGTGCCGGGGGGGGGAATCGAACCCCCACGCCATTTCTGGCACCGGATTTTGAGTCCGGCACGTCTACCAGTTCCATCACCCCGGCTGAAGAGTCGCGCATTATCCACAAAACATATGTGCGCATCAAGCTACAATTACGCCTTTTTGCAAAATAGATTTCCTTATGCGTACCGATGAGTTCGATTTTGATCTGCCCGAGGCACTAATTGCCCAGCATCCGCCTGCCATTAGGGGGGCGAGCCGCATGCTGCATGTGCGCGACGGCAAGCTGGATGACCTGCGATTTTCCGACCTCTTAGGGCAGTTGCGCGAGCATGACGTGCTGGTGATGAACGATACGCGTGTCATCAAAGCGCGTTTGTTTGGACAAAAGCATAGTGGTGGGCAGATAGAGGTGATGGTCGAGCGCGTGCTGGACGACCACGAGGTATTGGCGCAGATACGCGCCAGCAAATCGCCCAAGCCAGGCAGCTTGATGCGCCTAGCTGATGCGTTGGACGTTGAAATGCTGGGGCGAGCAGGGGAGTTCTTCCATTTGCGCTTCTTAGCGGACGAGCCGGTGTTGGATTTGTTGGAGCGCTATGGTCGTTTGCCTTTGCCGCCCTATATCACCCATGCCGCCGATGGCGATGACGAGCAACGTTATCAAACCGTGTTCGCCCGTGAAGCGGGGGCGGTCGCGGCGCCCACTGCGGGTTTGCATTTCGATCAAGCTATGTTACAAGCCCTGCGCGACAAAGGCGTGCAGCTTGCTTACGTGACTTTGCATGTGGGTGCGGGGACCTTTCAACCGGTGCGTGTCGAGTTCGTCCACGAGCACAAGATGCATAGCGAACGCTATGAGATACCGCAAGTTACGCTGGACTTGATTGCCCAAGCACGTGCGCATCAGGGGCGCGTGGTCGCGGTCGGTACTACCA
>JAVHRA010000309.1:0-5478 GCA_036171395.1 Gallionella sp.
AAGTAATCTGTTTTAAGTTGTATCAAGAGCGGGCCGGAGACGGCCCGTTTTTTTGTCCCCAAATTTTGTATAAGCATGTGGTCGCACGCATCATAGTGATACCGCGATGCTAATATGACAGTCTTTATTTTCTTAACGCTTTGATCTATGAAACTCGCAATCGGACAAATGAATTGTGTGCTGGGTGACTTGGCAGGAAATGCCGCCAAGATTCTCCAGCAGGCTGAGCTGGCGCGTGCGCAAGGTGCGCAACTGTTGCTTACGCCGGAATTGAGTTTATGTGCTTATCCTCCTGAAGATCTGTTATTGCGAACCGGTTTTTACCAAGAGTGTACGAGCGCCTTGCAAGCGTTGGCAGCTCAAGTGCGCGGTATAGCGGTGCTAGTGGGGCATCCCCATGCCTTAGATGGCAAGCATTACAACGCGGCATCTTTATTGCGTGAAGGCGAGATCGTGCTGACATATTGCAAGCATGACTTACCTAACTACGCGGTGTTCGATGAAGAGCGTTATTTCGACAGGGGAAGTGAGCCCTGTATGTTTGAACTCGATGGTGTGAAATTCGCACTGAATATCTGTGCTGATGTGTGGGAGCCGGAAGCGGCGCGACGTGCCCGCAAGACCGGTGCGCAAGTGTTATTGGTGATGAATGCGTCGCCGTATGCCATCGCCAAACAAGAGCGCCGATACGACACGGTAGAAGACCGTATCGCCGAGACCGGTATGGCCGTGGTGTATGCCAATCTGGTGGGGGGGCAAGATGAGTTGATCTTCGATGGTGGCTCGTTTGCGATGGATGCGTCGGGTAAGTTGCAGCACCAAAGTGCACAGTTTGAGGAATGCCTTGCGGTGCTGAACGTGGAAGCGGATGGCACAGTGCAGGGCTGCTTGTCACCATTGTTAGGCAAGGAGGCGGCGGTTTATCAGGCTCTCTGTCTGGGGGTCAAAGACTATATTGGTAAAAATAAATTTCCTGGTGTGTTATTGGGATTGTCCGGCGGCATCGATTCTGCATTGACCCTCGCCGTCGCGGTGGATGCGCTGGGTGCCGACAAGGTGCATGCGGTGATGATGCCTTCGCCTTACACGGCTCAAATTAGTTTGGATGACTCGCGTGAGATGGTCAAAATCCTCGGCGTGCGCTATGACGAGCTGGATATTGCGCCGATGTTTGATGATTTTCAGGCCATCCTCAGCCCCGCTTTTACGGGGCGCAACGCGGATACCACAGAGGAAAACTTGCAAGCCCGCATACGCGGCACGTTGCTGATGGCACTGTCGAATAAATTTGGCTCATTGGTCCTTACCACAGGCAATAAGTCCGAGATGAGCGTCGGTTATGCCACACTCTATGGCGATATGGCGGGGGGCTTTGCGGTACTCAAAGATGTTTGTAAGACCTTGGTCTATGACTTGTCGCGCTACCGCAATACGCTGGGTTATGTGATACCCGAGCGCATCATTACCCGTCCGCCCAGTGCAGAGCTGCGTCCCGATCAGACTGATCAGGATAGTCTGCCGCCCTATGACATCCTAGATGCGATTGTGAGCTGCTACATGGAGCAGAATATGGCAATACCTGAGATTATCGCGCGCGGCTACGCGGAAGCGGAGGTGCGACGGGTGGTGCGTTTGATTCGCTTGAGCGAATACAAGCGCCGCCAGTCCGCAGTAGGCATACGTGTTACCGAGCGTGCCTATGGCAAGGACTGGCGCTACCCAATCACGATGCGCTATCTGGACGGATATTGAGGCCCGCTACACCCGGTATGTCCGGGTGATCTGCTTGACGAAGAACAGATTTCCATTTAGTGCCGAGGTTTGATACAATGCGCCGCGTTTTGTGATGGGCTTCGAGCCCGTTTTTTATTTGTGGGTCGTGTTTTATGGATGTAGTAAAGATTATTGAAGCCACCGTTAGCGGTCTGGGCTACGAATTAGTGGATGTGGAGCGTTCTGGGCGCGGCATGTTGCGGGTGTTCATCGATAAGCCGGAAGGCATCTCGGTCGAGGACTGTCAGTTAGTCAGCAATCAGTTGACCCGTTTGTTCTTGGTCGAAAACATTGATTACGACAGGCTGGAGATATCCTCTCCCGGTCTGGATAGGCCGCTCAAAAAAGAGGCTGATTTCGTGCGTTTCGTCGGTGAGAAGGCGCAGCTCAAGTTGCGTATGCCGATTGCCGGGCGTAAGAATTTCGTCGGTGTCATCGGTGCGTTGGATGCGGGTGTGTTGCAGCTGGATGTGGACGGTGTATCTGTCGCCATCGAGTTGTCGAATATGGATAAGGCCCGTTTGGTGCCGACTTTTTAATCAGTGTCTGTGTGGTTGGGCGCAACGCGTTCGATTGTTGATAGGCAAGTAACTAGCTGGAGAATGGTATGAGTAGAGAAGTGTTGTTGTTGGTGGATGCGTTGTCGCGCGAGAAGAACGTGGATAAAGAAGTGGTGTTTGGCGCACTCGAATCCGCTTTGGCCTCTGCGACCAAGAAACGTTTTGATGACGAAGCGGATGTGCGCGTCTCCATCGATCGCAATACCGGCGAGTACGAATCATTCCGCTGCTGGGAAGTCATGGATGACGAGACCTTCGAGACACCCGATCTGCATATAAAACTGGAAGAAGCGCGCAAGCATGATGCGAGCATCGAACTGGGCGGCTTCATCGAAGAGCCGTTGGAGTCTATCGACTTCGGTCGTATTGGCGCACAAGCTGCCAAGCAAGTGATTTTCCAGCGTATCCGTGATGCTGAGCGCGAGCAGATTTTGGCTGACTTCATGGATCGCAAAGAACATCTGGTGTCTGGCACGGTAAAGCGTGTAGAGCGCGGCAATGCCATCATCGAGTTCGGCAAGATCGAAGCTTTGCTGCCACGTGATCAAATGGTGCCTAAAGAGAATCTGCGCGTCGGTGATCGTGTGAAGGCACATCTGTTGCGTGTGGATCGCACTGCACGCGGCCCTCAGGTGATCTTGTCACGCACCTCAAACGAGTTGCTGAGCAAGCTGTTTGAATTGGAAGTGCCCGAGATCGAAGAGAAGATTTTGGAGATCGTCAGTGCCGCGCGTGACCCCGGTTCGCGTGCCAAGATCGCAGTACGTTCGCACGATCAACGCATCGATCCTATTGGTACCTGCGTCGGTATGCGCGGTTCGCGTGTACAAGGTGTGACCAATGAGTTGGCTGGTGAGCGTGTTGACATCATCTTGTGGGCGGAAGATCCGGCCACCTTCGTCATCAACGCGTTGGCGCCCGCTGAAGTGAGCAGCATCGTGGTCGATGAAGATAGGCACAGTATGGACGTGGTGGTAGAAGAAGAGAATCTGGCGCAAGCCATCGGTCGTGGTGGTCAGAACGTGCGTCTGGCTTCCGAGCTGACTGGCTGGACGCTCAATATCATGACCGTAGAACAGTCCAGTGAAAAACATGCTGAAGAGTTCTCCAAAATACGTAATCTGTTCATCGACAAGTTGGATGTCGATGAAGAAGTCGCCAACATCTTGGTGGAAGAGGGATTCAATAATCTGGAAGAAGTGGCTTACGTTCCTTTGGAAGAGATGTTGTCTATCGAAGGTTTCGACGAGGACACTGTTGAAGAATTGCGCAGCCGCGCACGCAACGTGTTGCTCACTGCCGCTATCGTCAATGAAGAGAAGGTCGAGCATGGTATTGAAGATCTGACCAAACTTGAGGGCATGGATGAGGATACTGCGCGCAGTTTGGCGGCTCAGGGCATCGTCACTCAGGAGCAGTTGGCTGATCTGGCTGTGGATGAGTTGGTGGAGTTGACAGCGATGCATGCTGATCGCGCCAATGCATTGATCATGACCGCTCGCGCCCCTTGGTTTAAGTAATATCGGAATAAGTAGTCATTAAGGATCGAAATGGGAAAATTAAACGTAGCGCAATTTGCAACTGAATTGAATCTGCCAGTTGCTTTGCTGCTCGAGCAGCTTCAGTCTGCTGGTATAGAAAAACAGCAAGATACGGACGCGATCTCGGAAGCCGATAAGGCTCAGTTGCTCGCGCATCTGCGTCAGTCGCATGGCGGGGGTGCTAAGAAGATTACTTTGGCGCGTCGTGAGACTAGCGAGATCACTAAGGCTGACAATACCGGACGCGCTCGCACTATTCAGGTGGAGGTGCGTAAACGCCGTGTCGTCGCTGCGGCTGCACCCGTTGTGGCAGCATCAGCTGCACCGGTTGAGGTGCCTGTAGCAGCGGTACTGGACGAACAACAGCGTGCGCTACGTGAGCAAGAAGCGCGTTTGCAAGCTGAACTGGCGGAGCGTCAGGCAGCTGAGATTCAAGCTAAATTGGCTCGTGCCAAAGTTAAGCCAGCGGAAGAAGTGGAAGTTGTCGCCGAAATCAAGGCAGAGCCCGAAGTCATCGCTCCTGTTGTCGTACCGCCTGCGCCTGCTGTTGAAGTTGCACCGAGTGTGGCTGTTGATACCCCTGTGATCGGTGCGCCGGTATTGCGTCGTATGGCCAGACCGCCGGTCAAGCCGGTAGCGCCAGTACAAGTGGCTGCCGTAGTCGCGCCAGTAGTGGTCAAAGAGGGTACCTTGCACAAGCCGGCTCCTAAGCCTGGCGACAAGGTGGAACGTTTTGCCAAGTCTGCCAAGCCGGCGGATAAGCAAGCGCCCAAGCGTGATGAGCCCGGAGTGCACAAGCGTCCTGTAGGTAAGTCGGACAATGGCCCCGGTGGTCGTACCGGTGCGTGGAGTTCTCCAGTACGCGGTAAGCGCCACGACAAACATAGTAAGCAGGCAGCGCCTGCGGCAGGTGAGTCTTTCGTGATGCCTACCGAAGCGATTGTGCATGAGGTCTCTGTACCAGAGACTATTTCGGTTTCCGAATTGGCGCAGAAGATGTCGGTTAAAGCGATCGAAATCATCAAGGCATTGATGAAAATGGGCTCTATGGTCACCATCAATCAGGTGTTGGATCAGGAGACTGCGATGATTGTGGTCGAAGAAATGGGGCATATTGCTAAACCGGCCAAGCTGGATGACCCCGATGCTTATTTGTTAGACGACGAAGTGCATGAAGATGCGGTATTGGAATCGCGTGCGCCAGTCGTGACTGTGATGGGTCACGTGGATCATGGTAAGACCTCTTTGCTGGATTACATTCGTCGCAGCCGGGTGGCTTCCGGTGAGGCGGGTGGTATTACGCAGCACATCGGTGCATACCATGTGAATACACCGCGCGGCATGATTACCTTCCTCGATACGCCTGGTCACGAAGCGTTTACCGCGATGCGTGCACGCGGTGCAAAAGCGACCGACATCGTTGTTCTGGTGGTTGCCGCAGACGATGGCGTGATGCCGCAGACCAAGGAGGCGATTGCCCATGCGCGCGCAGCTAAGGTGCCGTTGGTGGTTGCATTGACCAAGGTCGATAAGCCCGATTCAAACATAGAACGCGTCAATCAAGAGTTAGTAGCTGAAGGTGTCGTGCCTGAAGATTGGGGTGG
>JAVHRA010000310.1:0-5478 GCA_036171395.1 Gallionella sp.
GGAGACCTACGCGCGCGAAACGAATAACAAGATCGTTAAGCCTTTTGTGTTGGTGATTGCGCGCGACACGACGCATGCTGGCCAGTTGTTGGCGTTGATAAAGTCTCAGGAATTTTTTGAGGGGCGTTATCAGGATAAAGTCATACAGGTGGATTCGAGCCGGAGTGGTGCGGAAGAGGAGGAGATGATTTCTCGCTTGCTTAAGGTTGAGCAAACCGATGAGCCGACCGAGATCGTGATTCACGTCAATATGCTGAAGGAAGGCTGGGACGTAACTAACCTCTACACCATCGTGCCGTTACGCGCCGCGAATGCACGCATTCTGATTGAACAATCCATTGGACGTGGTTTGCGTCTGCCGTATGGCAAGCGCACCGGTGTGACGGCTGTCGATAGGCTGAACATCGTCGCGCATGACAGATTCCAAGAAATCATCGACGAAGCGAATCGACCCGATTCCGCAATTCACTTGAAGACTGTGGTGCTGGATGATGAGGATGTCACGCAAAAAACAGTAACCATAGTTTCGCAGACTCAGCTTGCTACTCAGTTGGGTATGAAACCTGCTGATGCAACTGGCAGTACCAAGATGGCAGGGCAGGATGTGCAACCTATCTTCACCAAGCCTGAGGAGCAGAAGGTCGCACAGATCGCCTATGAGGTGATTCGCAAGTTGGAGAATCAGCCTGCGAGTGTACCGACGCTGGCGCACCTAAATAATCCTGCGATACAGGCCGCCATCGTTAAGGCAGTCAAGGAACAGCACAGGCCCGCCCAAATGGAATTTGAAAGCGTAGTCGAGCAACCGGACTTCGCCGCTGTGGTCGCCAAGACGGTCGAGTTGATGACGCAACAGACGATAGAAATTCCCCGTATTTTGGTTGTGCCCAAGGGCGAGGTCAAAGCCGGATTCAAGCCATTCACCCTGAAGCTGGATGCGCTGAAATATCCAGCAGTATCTGAAGAGCTGTGGGTACAACATTTGCGTACCAATCAGCTTGATGTAGTTGCGACAAGTAATGGCGGCATAGAAGAGAACCGCATGGAGGATTACATCGTCAGCGGTTTGGTTGATAACGACGATGTTTCATATGACGATCAGGCCGACTTGTTGTATGACTTGGCGGGGCAAACCGTAAGGCATTTTTGCAGCTACTTGTCTGAGGATGAGGCGCGGAATGTATTACGCTATCACCAGCGTGAGATTGCTCGATTCATCTATGCCCAGATGCAGGAACACAGTTGGGAAGAGGTGCTTGAGTACGAGGTGGTGGTGAGCAAAGGGTTCACAGAATTCAAGAGCAGTGCCTATACCTTTGCGGTTAATCAGCCACCTTCTGATTACCTAGTGTCGCCGACCGACAAGAGCAATATGGCTAAGTATGTGTTTGGTGGTTTTAAACGCTGCTTGTATCCGGTGCAGAAGTTTGACTCAGATGCAGAGCGAGTATTGGCGGTCATTCTGGATCGTGATGCCGAGAAGTGGTTCAAACCCGCCAAAGGACAGTTCCAGATTTTCTACAAACAGGGTGCCAACCATCAGGAGTACCAGCCCGATTTCGTCGCCGAGACGAAAGATGCAATCTACATGTTAGAACCGAAGGCAAGTAACCAAATGGATGATGCCATCGTCCTCGCCAAGAAAGAAGCCGCAATCCAGTGGTGCAAGAATGCATCCGACTATGCCGCCGCCAATGGCGGCAAGCCTTGGTGCTATGTGCTGATTCCGCATACCGCGATTGCAGTAAACATGACGGTGGATGGGTTGGCTGGACAGTTTGGTTCCCACTAGAGCAATGCGACATTGCAGATGAATTTTGATTTCGCCACTCTTGATGCCCTGCGTTTAAGTCATCCCGCTTGGCGATTGTTGCGTTCGGATCATGCACCTTTGGTAGCGAGTTTTTTGCAGCGCGTGTTTATAGTGCCGAACGTGCGCGTCATGGCTCAAGCTGATTTGGCAGAATCCCTTGAGGACGAACTGTTCGCTTTGCGCGAAAGTCTTGGTTCGGATGCTTTTCCAAAATCTGCACTTGAATACCTCAACGACTGGGCGAGTACCGAGAAGGGTTGGTTACGCAAATTCTATGTGCAAGGGTCGGATGAACCGCATTTCGATCTTTCCCCTCCAACTGAGAAAGCGATTACTTGGCTAACAACACTTACTCAGCGTAGCTTTGTGGGTACAGAGTCCAGATTGCTTACATTGTTTGAACTACTCAAACAAATGAGTGAGGGCAGTGAGTCCGATCCACAAACTCGTATCGCCGAATTACACAAACGTCGTGATGAAATCGACAAGGAAATTGAACAAGTATTGTCTGGTGATATTCCGATGCTAGATGACACTGCGTTGAAGGATCGCTTCCAGCAATTCACGCAATTGGCTCGGGAGCTGTTGGGCGACTTCCGTGAGGTTGAGCATAACTTTCGTGGACTGGATAGACGTGTACGCGAGCGTATCGCACTTTGGCAGGGATCAAAGGGGGCATTGCTGGAAGAGATCATGGGCGAGCGTGATGCGATTTCCGACTCGGATCAGGGACGCAGTTTTCGCGCATTCTGGGATTTTTTGATGTCTAGTAGTCGCCAAGAAGAACTGTCGGTATTGCTTGAACGTGTGTTGACCTTAGCACCTGTAATCGATCTTAAACCAGACAGTCGAACACGCCGTGTGCATTACGATTGGCTAGAGGCCGGAGAACATACCCAGCGTACGGTCGCCCAACTTTCTCAACAGCTACGACGCTTTCTGGACGACCAAGCTTGGTTGGAGAATCGCCGCATTATGGACATTCTGCATGGCATCGAAACTAAAGCGTTGGCAGTGCGCGAAGTTCAGCCGACTGGTGTGGTGATGGATATTGCGGATACGGCTGCCGATATTGAATTACCGATGGAGAGACCATTGCACACTCCGTCAATAAAACCTGTGATAGCCAACATCATGTTGGAGCTTGGTGATGCGGAGATTGATGCTGGCGTTCTGTATTCACAAGTCGTCATTGATAAGGAGCAATTGCTGGGACACGTCCGGCAGGTTTTGCAAAATCGCTCCCAAGTCACCTTGCGAGAGCTTTGCGAGATGCAGCCATTACAGCGCGGGCTAGCAGAACTGGTTGCCTACCTGCAGCTAGCAGGAGATAGCTTTAAGACCGTCATCGATGAAGAAGTGACCGATGAGATTCTTTGGCGGAGAGATGCATCAGATGGCAAAAAGCAAGAGAAACGGGCGCGTTTGCCACGTGTTATTTTTGTGAGATGAACATGGCAGAACAAGAACTGAAACCAGAGAATAGCGTATCAAGCAACGAGCTTTCAGCCTTGCTCATCAGCTTGCTCAAAGGGGTGATATATCAAGAAAGTGATGTGGGAATTTGGAATGCCCTGCTTAACCTACAAGCTCGCGTGCGTGACTATGTCACCGTGTTGGGATTGGAATTGGTGTTGGATGAGGCAGAGGGCTATGCGTTCCTGAAAGCTCGACCGGACAGCGAAGATGATAGTGAGGCCAAGTTGCCACGACTGGTTGCGCGTCGCCCGCTGACTTTCCCTGTGAGCTTATTATTGGCACTGTTGCGCAAGAAGCTGGCCGAGTTCGACGCAAACGGTGTTGACACACGGCTCGTATTGACGCGCGATCAACTCGTCGATTTGGTGCGTGTGTTTTTACCCGACAGTAGTAATGAGGCGAAGCTCATCGACCAAATCGAGACGCATCTGAACAAGATTGTAGAGTTGGGTTTTTTGCGCAAGCTTAAAACGGGGGCAGGGCTACCCACCTCATTTGAGGTACGGCGCATCATTAAAGCTTTTGTGGATGCTCAATGGTTGAGTGATTTCGATACGCGCTTGGCAGCGTATCAGGCGCAAATCAGTGCACCTTCGGTAGGTGATTCCAATGAATGAGATGCAAACACTGGGACTAGATTTTGCTAGTGATGATGCGCTGTCTGGATTTCGTTTACATCGTCTGGAAGTGTTCAATTGGGGCACTTTCGATGGCAGAGTGTGGGCACTGAACCTAGATGGAAAAAATGCCCTACTCACAGGCGATATTGGATCAGGAAAATCCACGTTGGTGGATGCAGTCACCACGCTGCTAGTCCCTGCGCAGCGTATCGCTTACAACAAGGCTGCTGGAGCGGACAACAAAGAGCGCACCTTGCGCTCTTATGTGCTTGGGCATTACAAGTCGGAACGTAATGAGGTAAGTGGAACGGCGAAGCCTGTGGCACTGCGCGACCACAATAATTATTCGGTAATCTTGGGTGTTTTTCATAACGCGGGTTATGACCAAACCGTGACGCTAGCTCAGGTGTTCTGGATGAAAGATGCGCAAGCACAGCCTGCGCGTTTCTTTGTCTGCTCGGAACGGGCTTTATCCATTGCGACTGACTTCGCTAATTTTGGCTCAGACATCGTACAGCTCAGGAAAAAACTGCGAGGGATGGGGACGGAAGTTTGCGACACCTTTCCTCCCTATGGTGCATGGTTTAGGCGCCGCTTTGGCATTGAAAATGAACAGGCCTTAGAGTTGTTTCATCAAACCGTCTCAATGAAGTCAGTGGGCAACCTCACCGATTTTGTACGTAGTCATATGCTGGAACCCTTTGAGGTCGCACCACGCATCACAGCCTTGATTGGGCATTTCGACGATCTCAATCGCGCACACGAAGCTGTGTTGAAAGCTAAACGGCAAGTTGGGATGCTCACGCCTCTGGTTGCTGACGCTGAACGCCATGAGTTGTTGGGGGCATCAGTCGATGAATTTCGCGCTTGTCGCGATGCACTCAATCCCTACTTCGCGGGATTGAAACTTGGCTTGTTGGAGAAACGCGTAGCAAATTTGAAGGAGGAGTGGGCGCGACAGGATGGGCAGGTCAAGCGTGTTGAGGATCAACGAGATGCACAACGTGCCGCAGTGTTGGAGCTAAAACGCAGCATTGCAGACAATGGTGGAGATCGCCTGGAACGTCTTGCGGAGGATATCCGTAAGACAGACCAGGAGCGAGAAGTGCGAGCACGCAAGGCACAAAGTTACGAAGAGCTGGTCCATTCCGTCGCAGAAATCCCATCAGAAAATGAGGAGGGATTTTGGTTACAACGCCAACGATTCCTTGAGCTGGCTGAGTCTGCCAAGACACAGGATGCCAATCTGCAAAATAATCTGACCGAGCACAGTGTGAGTATGCGTCAGGGTAAACAAGACCATGACATGCTGGCTGCCGAAATCAGCAGTTTAAAAGCGCGCCGCAGCAATATTCCATTGGAGCAAGTTTCCATGCGGTCAGCTTTATGCAAAGCACTCAACTTGTCTGAAGAAGAAATGCCCTTTGCAGGTGAGTTATTGCAAGTGCATGAGGATGAACGCGACTGGGAGGGAGCTGCGGAGCGGCTTCTGCGCAGCTTTGGCCTTTCCTTGCTCGTGCCTGATGAGCATTACTCAGCGGTTGTTGAGTGGGTAGACAAGACGCA
>JAVHRA010000311.1:0-1218 GCA_036171395.1 Gallionella sp.
TAAATGAGATTGGTATCGCGCTTTCGCAGCAGCGCGATATCAATAGTCTGCTGGAAACCATCCTGGAAGCGGCTAAACGTATCACGCATGCCGATGCGGGGACGCTATATCTGCACGAGGCAGATACCAAGGTGCTGCGTTTCGAGATATTGCGTAATGACTCGCTCAATATCGCGATGGGCGGAACGAGCGGTGTGCCCATCACTTTTTATCCTATCCATTTGTATGATGAACGTGGCGAACCCAATCATGCCATGGTCGTGAGCCACTCGGCCTTGACCGGCGAGACAGTGAATATCCCGGATGCCTACAAGGCGGAGGGTTACGATTTCTCCGGTACGCAAAAATTTGACAGTAAGACCGGCTATCGTTCGCAGTCATTCTTGGCCGTCCCGATGCGCAATCACGAAGGAGAAGTGATCGGCGTATTGCAGCTGATTAATGCACACGATGTGGCGGCAGGCGACATCGTTCCTTTTTCGGTTGATGATCAGCAACTGCTGGAATCGTTGGCCTCCCAAGCCGCCATCGCGTTGACCAATCGCAGATTGATCGCGCAGATGGAAGAGCTGTTCGAATCTTTTATTAAGCTTATCAATACAGCGTTAGACGATAAATCCGCCTACACGGGGGGCACTGTGAACGCGTGCCCATGTTAACGATGATGTTGGCGGATGCAGTCAATCGCACCAAGGAAGGCCCGCTCAAAGACTTTGTCATGACCGACAAAGATCGTTATGAATTAAAGATTGCCGGACTGCTGCATGATTGCGGCAAAATTACTACCCCGGTGCATGTGGTCGATAAAGCAACCAAGCTGCACACCTTGCTAGATCGCATCGAATTATTAGATCAACGCTTCGAGATTTTAAAACGAGATAGCGAGATCGTTATGTTGCGTAGTATCGCGGAACAACCTGAGGCAAATCGCAGCAAGTTGGGTGAGCAACATTCCGAGCGTGTACGACAATTGGATTTGGATAGAGAGTTTTTGCGCTACTGCAATGTGGGCAGCGAGGCGATGTCGGCACAAGAACAACAGCGGGTTCGCGACATTGCCCAATATCAATGGCAGGATTGCACTGGCGCAGCAGCCAATTTTCTAACTGCGGATGAGGTAGAAAATCTGACGGTGCGCTCAGGAACATTGACAGCCGCAGAGCGGCAGATCATCAATCATCACATCGTGGTCACGATCAAGATGCTGGAAGCATTACC
>JAVHRA010000312.1:0-5395 GCA_036171395.1 Gallionella sp.
CCACGGCGGTGTTCCAGTTTGAATCGCGCGGTATGAAGGACACGCTGATTAAGGCCAAGCCGGATTGTCTGGAAGACCTGATCGCGCTGAACGCCTTGTATCGCCCCGGCCCGATGGACTTCATCCCCGATTACATCAACCGCAAACACGGCAAAGAGCAGGTCATCATCCCGCATCCTTGTTTGGAAAAAGTGGTGGGCACTACTTACGGCATCATGGTGTATCAAGAGCAGGTGATGCAGGCGGCGCAGGTGGTGGCGGGTTATACGCTGGGCGGTGCGGATATGTTGCGCCGCGCGATGGGTAAGAAAAAGGCCGAGGAGATGGCGGAGCAGCGCAGCATCTTCGTGGCGGGTGCGGCGAATAACAACATCGACGAGAAGAAGGCCAACGAGATCTTCGACACCATGGAGAAATTCGCGGGCTACGGCTTTAACAAGTCGCACGCTGCCGCGTATTCTTTGGTCGCTTATCAGACCGCCTATCTGAAGTGCCATTTCCCCGCCGCGTTCATGGCCGCCACCATGACTTCGGAAATGGTCAACACCGACAAGATCAGCTTCTTCTATCAGGATGCCGTGCAGCAGGGCCTGACCATCTTGTTGCCCGATGTGAATTCATCGACTTTCCGTTTCCGTCCGGTGGACGAAAAGACCATCGCCTATGGCTTGGGTGCGGTGAAAGGGGTGGGCGAGAATGCCGTGGAGAATATGGTGTTGGCGCGCAGCAACGGCGGGCCGTTCAAAGACATCTTCGATTTCTGCCGCCGCGTGGACAAGCGTATCGTCAATCGTCGCACCATAGAGGCGCTGATCCGCGCCGGTGCTTTCGATACCATCAATAATCATAGGGCGCAGCAATTCGCCACCTTGGATGCCGCGTTGAGCAGCGCCGACCAGCAGGCACGCTCGGCCAATCAGAACAGTCTGTTCGGTGACGATGATGCCGATGCGGTACTCATAGAACAGACTCAGGATGTGCCGCGCTGGTCGCTGCGCGAGCAACTGGCCAACGAGAAGCTCAGTCTGGGCATGTATCTGGGCGGTCACCCCTATCAGGAATATGTCGCCGAGCTGTCCAACTTCGTCAAAGTAAAACTCAGCGACCTCACGCCGCAGTTTGTCGGCAAATCGAGCGGTGGCGGCGGTTTTGGCGCTGGACAAGGCGGCGGTCGGCGCGGTGTGCAAGTGCTGTTGGCCGGTATCGTGTCGGCCTTGCGCTTGCAACAAACGCGGCGCGGACGCATGGCGGTGATTACGCTGGACGACGGTGCGGCACAGATTGAGCTCACCGTGTTCAACGAGATCTACGAAGCCAACCGCCCGTGGATCGTAGTGGATCAACTGCTGGTGGTGCGCGGCAAGGCCACCTTGGATGAATACTCGGGCGGCGTGCGTGTGAATGGTGAAGAGCTGTTCGACTTCGCCCAAGCGCGTTCCAATTTCGCCCAGCAACTTTCCTTGCGCTGCAACGGCAACGCCGACATCGCGCAACTCAAGAAGATGTTCACGCCGTATCGTGACGGCAAGTGTCCGGTGCAGATCTACTATCGCAATCCGGTTGCCTCTTGCCAGCTACGTTTAGGGGAATCTTGGAACGTCACTTTGCAGGATGAGTTGCTGCGCGATTTGGGCGAGTTGTTGCAGCCCGAGAATGTGCGCGTGGAGTACGGCGCCTAAACCGCCATCTCCGCCTATCCCGAGTTGATCTAAGTGCGGGAGCGACGCAACAGACCTGCTCTGAATGCCTTTACTGCATGGAGTGCAAGCCGAACATATTGCCTTCGGTGTCGTAAGCCAGCGCGATAAAACCGTATGGCCCGATGGAGGTTTTTTTCTTCTGGATACGACCACCCGCAGCCGTGACACGCGCCGCTTGCACCGCGCAATCCGCGCAACTGAAATACACCAGCGTGCTGTTTCCGCCAGCGCGGAAGCCGGACATCTGCACCAGCGCACCGCTGGCACCGTAGTGTTGCATATCGGAAGGGAAGCTCCACATCTCGAAGTCGCTATCCTTCATCAGCTGCTCCAGCTTGACGGCCAACACCGCTTCATAAAATGGCCGCGCGCGTGCCAAGTCATCCACATAAATCTCAAACCAGCCGACGGGATTGCCCATGATGTTCTCCTTAAAAAATCATTGATAAGGTACTTCCAAAGCCGTGCATAAAAATTGCATAAACGGCACAGCTGCGCTGTATCGCTGCTCGCATAGGTTGAGCAAATCAGCGCTGGTGACTTGCTTGCGCGACAAGTGAGCGAGGGCGATAAAGTCTTTGCGTTTGAGATCGGCTATGGACGGATGGTCGGCGGCGTAACCGCGCGGCGGACGAGTGAGGCTGTCACCTGCCAATGTCCAGTTGGCGGCGAACGACGCATCATCGCGCACGCCACACCAACGTTCCGGTTGCGCCGCGATCAGGTCGCGTATCTTGCCCAGTGCGTCTGACTCGGGATGCCAGCAACCCACACCCAAGAAGCATTCATCCACCGCGATATGCAGATAAAAGCCGGGGGCGTGCACGTCCTTGCCCAGTGCATGGCGGAACTGGATGCCGATGTTGGTCTTGTAGGGCGTTTTGTCGCGTGCGAAACGGGTGTCGCGAAACACCCGCATCAGCGAGCCGCCCATCTTTTTCGCTTCGGCGCGGAACTGCGGCGCGCAGCGTTGCAGCGGAGCCTGCATGGCTTCGATGAAATCCAAAGCCGGTTCGCGCACTACATCTTCATAGCGCTGCTTGTGCGCTTCGAACCAAGCTTTGTTGTTGTTCTCGGCCAGTTCGGTCAAGAAGGTGAAGGTTGCTTGAGTGAACATCGTTGCTTTTCCTATCGTTTAGGGTGCGCGGCGAGCCGCGCTTTGCCCTGTGCGGTGAAGCTCCACCAGTTTAATTTTTCGCCGCTGTGCAAGAAATGTTCGGCGGCCAACAGGGTGTAGAACAGGCACGGATCGTGGCGCTTGCCCATGGTTGCGCCGAGCGCCCGATAGGTCGCGAGCGGGTCGCTTATTGCAAGCTGTTGTGGATTCATTATGCCGATGTTGCGCAGCTCGGCAGCGATGGACTTGCCGATATTGGGCAGGTCTTCCAGCTTGCTCGGCAGAGTCGATTTCATTTCTTGTGCCAGAGGTGATTCAGATATGGCCGGTGCGTATCAGCGCCACCATTTGGTCGAGCGCCTTACCCCAACCTTCGTTGAAGCCCATCGCCGCATGTCGTTGGCAGCTGGACTCTTCGGCATGGATGACCGTGGCGGTATAGCGCGTGCCGTTTCCATGATCTTCGAGCGTGATGGTAGCGGTGAAGAAAAATTGCACTGTTTCATCACCGCAGGTGGTGTCTAACAGCGCCGGTCTAAATCCCGGCAGCAGGGCATTAGTCCAAGTCAGTCTTTCGTTTTCTATCACCTCCAGATAGCAGCCCGCATTGTGAAACTGTTGACCTTCGGGCGATTGCATCACGGTGTTGAAATAGCCTCCTGGGCGCAGATCAATCTCGCAGGCGATAGTTTGCCACGGCAGCGGACAGAACCACGGCATCAGATGTTTGGGCTGCGTCCAAGCGCGCCACACCAGTTCGCGTGGCACATCTATGTTGCGTTCAAAGGTCAGATCTAATTTCGCATTGGGTTGGTATGAGGGATTCATGGTCGCTCCTTAGTTTTTGTTTGCTCAGTTGTTGTCGTAAGCGCGTTGCAATGCGGCGATATCGATCTTGCTCATCTGCATCATCGCTTGCATCACGCGGCCCGCTTTGGCCGGATTGGGATCGCTCAATAACTGCCCCAATTGTTTGGGTACGATCTGCCAGGTCACGCCAAATTTGTCATCCAGCCAGGCGCAGCGATTGTAGGTGCCACCTGCCCCCAGCTTTTCCCAGTAGTAATCCACTTCCGCTTGCGTGTCGCACTCGACGACAAAGGACGTCGCGGGTGAAAATTTATACATAGCCCCGCCGTTAAGGGCGACAAACTTCAGACCATTCAACTCGAAGCTGGCGGTGAGTACTGTGCCTTCCGGCATGGGTGCGCCTTTGCCGTAGCGGTTTACACTCAATACTGTTGCATTCTTGAAGATGCCGACGTAGAAATTCATCGCCTCTTCAGCTTGTCCATCGAACCATAAAAAGGGGGTGATCTTTTGCATGATGTTGCTCCTGTTTAAAATGCAGAGATTATTTTTCGGCGATCACTTTGAGTTTAGCCAGACCGACTTCAAAATCTTTGCCTATCATCTTGTCCATGTCGAAAAATAACCCCATTATTTTTGCAATTAACGGACTCGCACCGTCCAGGCTCCAAGTCACGGTGGTCGTATCACCTGTGCCAGCCAAGCTAAAAGTTGCCACGTTGCGTGCCGCAAAAGGCTCGATCATATGTAGGTCGCAAACGATAATGCTGGAAGGGGTGGAGGCGGTAATCGTGATCTCGCCTTTGCCAACTTCCTTGTTCCCTACCCACGCGTAATGCGCGCCCACACCCAGCGCACTGCCGCTGAAGGTTTTCTGCATATTTGGATCTTTGTTATAAGGCGTCCAATCGTTCCATAGATGAAAGTCGTTGATTAGCGGAAAAATATTTTCCGGCGACGCTTTCATGTTGATGCGCCGCTCGACATGAAAGTGGTCGGGTTTGCTGGCGGCGTAAAGCACGATGAGTGCGATGACGGCAACAAGGACGATGATAATTTTGATCAGCATGAGATTCTCCCTAGTCGGTTTTTTCGATATGTGCGGCAAGGCGTGCCAGTGCTTCTTTCCAACTGGTAACGAAGCGGGCTGCTGTTGCCGCTTGTTTGTGTTCGTTGGAGGTGAAGCGCGTGTGTAAGGTCAGGCGCGTCTTGCCGTTCAGCTCAGAAAAACTCACTGTGACGACCGCACGCGGCGGGATGCCCGCACCGCAAGGATGCCCTTCCGCCGCTTCGCCGTGATACACGATGCGCTCATGTTTGATCACCTCGTGCAATGTGCCTACGCAGGGATAGATATGGCCATCCGGCGCACGCATCTGCAAATCGAAGCGTCCCCCTGCACGCAAATCGATTGCGCATGTTTCGTTATTGCAACCTTGCGGTCCCCACCACTGCATGATGTGCTTAGGGTCGGTCCATGCCTGCCACACCAATGCACACGGCGCATCGAATGTGCGCGTGATCGATAGTTCTGTCGGTGCGTGGGTATTCATGTTGTTCCCCGTGATTAAATTTGGCTCATCATCGCCACATCATGTTTTCTATCTCGCACTTTTCTTTTCCTCGGCTTGCAGTTTTTTAAGATAGGCATCCAGCCTATCCAAGCTCTGTTCCCAATGGCGACGATACTGCTCCAGAAAATCTGCTACTTCCTGTAGCGGTGCGGCTTCGAGTTTGCAAGGACGAGTTTGCGCGATGCGGCTGCGCG
>JAVHRA010000313.1:0-5352 GCA_036171395.1 Gallionella sp.
CGTTCACCGTGTGCGCCCTCGCGCACGGTCATCTTGCACAAGCCGTCCAAGCGTGCCGCAAAGGATTTGGTGAAGGCTTCCGGCATGTGTTGGGCGATAAGAATGGCGGGCGCATCGGCAGGCATGGGTACCAACAACTCCTTCAACGCTTCCGTGCCGCCAGTCGAGGCGCCGACGATGATGAGCTTCTCGGTACTGCCCATGCGGGTTCCCACGCTGGGCAAAGTCGCTACCGGTGCGGCGTTGGCGCTACTGCGTTTGATCCTAGCTCGCGCCGCCAAACGTATCTTGTCCGCGATCTCATCGGCATAGGCTTGCATCCCTTCCACCACACCGAGTTTGGGTTTGGGCAGAAAGTCCACCGCGCCCAGTTCCAAAGCGCGCAGCGTCGCTTCCGAGCCGCGTTCGGTGAGCGTCGAGATCATCAGCACCGGCATGGGATGCAGGCGCATCAACTTTTCCAGGAAGGTCAGTCCGTCCATCTCCGGCATCTCGATGTCCAGCGTCAACACATCCGGGTTGAGCGACTTGATCATCTCGCGTGCCTGCAAGGGGTTGGAGGCAGCGCCCACCGCTTCCATGTCGGGATAGCTGTTGATGACTTCTTTGAGGATGCTGCGTATCAATGCCGAGTCATCGATGATTAGCACCTTGATCTTCTTGCCACTATTGTTCACTGCACTCATCTCAACCACCCATTCATCATTTGTAGGAGCGGGCAATGCCCGCGCTTAGTCGAATCTCGCGGGCATGGCCCGCTCCTACCGGTGTTCATTAAAACAATTCCACATCACCCTGCACATCCGACGAGCGGATACGCGCGATGTATTTCTGTTCGCGTTGCACGATGGTGTCGTTGTGTACGCTGCGTAGTTGTTTCACTAAAGTCCGGCCAGTCTTGGGAAAGTAGTAGACCTTGCGCGGATAGATATCCAGTAAGTCTTGAGCTTTTAATGCGATGTTCTCGTTGTGCAGATAATCCAGCACGAACTCTGCGTTCCTTTGCCCCACATTAGCCACGGTGAAGCCGCGCAACACATTGCCGCCGCCAAACACCTTGGCTTCTAGATTGCAGCGCCGCGCACCCGACTTGAGCAACTGGTTAATCATCAATTCCATTGCATAACTACCGTAGCGCCCGGCTAAACCGACCGGATTGCCCCCGTCGTTATGGCTGTCGGGCAACATAAAATGATTCATCCCGCCGATGCCGCTAACCTTGTCGCGGATACACGCTGCCACACATGAACCCAACACCGTCACCAGCACCATGTCGCGGCCCGTCACGAAATATTCGCCGGGTAATATCTTGACCGCCTCGACACCGAAGTTGCGGTCGAAGTAGCGATTCGGTGAGACGACCTCCTCGTAGTCATGGCTGGACATAAGCGACTCCGTTAGCCCTTTTCCGTCTTGGCCTGCGCTTGTTTCATGGCCGGCGAAAGTTCGTACACGGTCTTACTGCGCAATTTGAACCAGGCATCGGCGTGATAAAAATTTTCCGAATGACCGGCATATAACAAGCCTTCCGCACGCAGCAACGGCGCCATCTTTTTCAAGATGGCCAACTGTGTCTCCTTGTCGAAATAGATCATCACATTGCGGCAGAAGATCGCATCCACTTTGTCGCGTATCGGCCAGTTCACATCGAGCAGATTCAATTTGCGAAACGTAATGAGGTTCTGCAACTCCGGGCGGACTCTGACAAATCCTTCCTGCTGGCCAGTCCCTTTTAGGAAAAAGCGTTTGATCTGCGCGCTGCTCAACTTCTCCACCCGCTCCATGCTGTACACGCCACGGCGCGCCGTATCCAGCACATTGGTATCCAGATCGGTGGCGATGATCTTGACGGGTGGGGTGTAGCTATCGAACGCATCGATGGCCGTCATCGCCATCGAATAAGGTTCCTCACCGGTCGAACTGGCCGAGCACCACAGCACGATAGGATGAGCATGTTGGATCTGCTGCAGTTGCTGGGCAAGCAAAGGGAAGTGATGTTGCTCGCGAAAAAAAGACGTGAGATTGGTGGTCAGTGAGTTGGCGAATGCTTCCCATTCTTTTTCGTCATTGCGCGCCAACAAATTCAGGTATTGGCTGAAGCTTGCTATGCCGGTGGCGCGCAGACGCCGCGACAAGCGGCTGTACACCAACTCCTGCTTACTATCGCTGAGCGCGATGCCGGCATGGTCGTAGATCATCTTGCGCACCCGCTCGAAATCCTGCGTGGTGAAGTGGAACTCGCGGCTGTTAGGCTCTTTCATTTCGTTCACTTTTTAGTGGGAAGGGGAAAGGGAAAAGGGGAAGGGGGAAGGGAACGCAGCTGCGCTGCTCAAGGGCAACAACGACAAAGCGCGATGCTTCCACCCTTCCCCCTTCCCAGCATTACCCTTTCCCCTTCCCTGCCTTAAAACTCTTTCCAATCGCCGTCTTCGTTGTCTTCCAACTGCGGTACTGGTGCACGACTACGCGCAACTTGGGCACGCGGAGCCGCACCCCTTGGCGCTGCGCCACGCGCTGCGGCCACAGGACGACTAGCGGGCAGGCGGCGCGCCGCGACCGGCACAGCGGCCTGCGCCTCGTGTGACAATCTGAAGGTATTCATCAAGGCAGCCAGTTCCTGCGCCTGCTCTTCCATCGATTCCGCCGCAGCGGCAGCCTGCTCCACCAAGGCCGCATTCTGCTGCGTCACATCGTCCATCTGCGTGATGGCGGTGTTGACCTGCTCGATGCCCTGACTCTGTTCGGTCGATGCGGCGGTGATCTCGGCCATGATGTCGGTCACCCGTTTCACCGAGCTGACCACTTCGTTCATGGTCTTGCCGGCATCGTCCACCAGACGCGTACCTGCGCCCACCTTCTCGACTGAATCGCTGATGAGTTCCTTGATCTCTTTGGCTGCTGCGGCACTGCGTTGTGCCAGATTGCGCACCTCGGAGGCCACCACGGCAAAGCCGCGCCCCTGTTCACCGGCACGCGCCGCTTCAACGGCCGCATTGAGTGCCAGGATATTGGTCTGGAAGGCGATGCCGTCGATGACGCTGATGATGTCCACAATCTTCTTCGAGCTCTCGCTGATAGAAGACATGGTTCCGACCACTTGACCGACCACCGCCCCGCCTTTGACTGCGATGTCAGAAGCGCTCAAGGCCAGCTGATTTGCCTGACGGGCGTTCTCGGCATTCTGTTTCACGGTAGAGGTGAGCTCTTCCATGCTGGCCGCAGTCTCTTCCAAACTGGAAGCCTGCTCTTCGGTACGCTGCGACAGATCGGTATTGCCACTGGCGATCTCTTTGGAAGCAGTACTGATGGTATCGGCAGCTTCCTTGATGCGGCTGATGGTCTCGGTGAGTTGGGCCACGGTGGCATTGGAGTCGTCTTTCAGTTGCCCGAAGGTACCGTGATACTCGTTATCGATGGTCTCGGTGAGGTCACCGCGCGCCAAAGCACCCAACACCCGCACCACGTCTTCCAAACCGGTGGCATTGGTGTCCAACAGCTGGTTGATGCTGTGCGCCATTTGCAAGAAGAAGCCAGTCTTGCCTTCCAGCTTGATGCGTTGCGAAAAGTCGCCCTGCGCCGCTGCCGCGACGATATTGGCGATCTCCTCTTCTACCGCCAATTCCGTAGTGCGATCTATCCATTCCACTGCCGAACCCAAATGTTCACCACTCTCGCTGATGACCGGATTGACCGTCAGATTGAAGGTATGCCCACCCACTTTGATCGAGGCTTGATGCGTGCTGCGCAAGCGCTCCAAAATCCCCGCCTGATGCGAGGGATCCTTGTGGAACTGATCGATACTGGACCCCATCAACTTAGTAGCATCAAAATTAGGAAACACGGTACGGATTCCTTCTTGGGCATGCTGGAACATCTCCACGATGGATTTGTTCATATAGATGATGTTGCGATTCTTGTCGGCAATCATCACATTGGTGCTGACGTTATCCAGACCGATCTTGATGCGCGTCACCTCGTTGTTGATGCGCTGTGCATCGCTGACTTCAAAGCCCATGCTGATCTGCATGGCCTTCATCGCATACAGCAACATGCCGGTGGCATCGGGACGCTGCACATCAATGATGTCGTGATAATGACCCTGCGAGACGCGGCGCAGTTGCTCACCCGCACCCTGCAAGGAGGTGATGATGTAACGCACCAACAGATAACCCAGCAGGCCTGACAGTGCCAACGAGAATAGCGAGATCGCCAATTGCATCTTGCCCAACAGCGCGGCTTCCGCCGTGGCCTGCTCATAAGCGTGCATGATGCCTTGCGCTTCATGTGTGGTCATCTCGGCAATGTTCTTCTTGGCGGCGTCATGCAGCGGATCGACCAAGCCCAGCAAGAAACTATTGGTGGCCAGATAGTTGCCCTCCTGCAACATATTGAGCGTAGGCGTCACCGCCTGTTGCAGATAGATGTCACTGGCGAGCTTCACCTCGGCGAACATTGCCTTGCCCTGCTCAGACTTGACCCCCTGGGCCATCGTCGCCAACAACTTGCCAATCTCAGCGATGTCGGTTTTCACCGCATCGGTATGCACACTCAAGGGATGATCGTGCGCGCCGACGAACTTACCGCTGGGGTCATGTTGCAAGCCCTGCATGATCTGAGTGCGGCTATCGGTCATCAGATACTGCAAATCTTGGATGTCGTGATTGAGCTCCATGCGGCGCGTCGCGATGTCCTGCATCTGTCCGCCCACCTGATGCGCAGAATAGAAACCGATGCCGTCATTGACCATCAAGGCCGCCACCAATACCCCGAAGATGCTCACCATGCGTGACTTCTCGCTCAGCGCATTAAACTTGGCACGTAAAGTATGGATACCACCGGATTTGACTGCCTTACCTTCCACAATACGCAGATTGCCCTGTTTGCCCTCGCGGAACAGTTTGTAAGCCGCGTCATGCGCTTCGATCTGCGCCCGCGACGGTTTGCTGCGCACTGACATATAGCCGCTACAAGCGCCGCCCTCGTAGATAGGCGTGGCATTGGCGATGACCCAGTAGTAGCCGCCATCCTTGCGGCGATTCTTCACCAAACCCGTCCAAGGACGCCCCTGCTTGAGGGTTTGCCACAGATCGGCAAAGGCCTCTACCGGCATATCGGGATGACGCACCAAATTGTGCGGCTGGCCCAACAGCTCAGCTTCGCTAAAGCCGCTGGCCTCGATAAAGTCTGGGTTGACGTAAGTGATCAGCCCCTTGAGGTCGGTCTTGGAAACGATAGAAGAGTCGTCTCTCAAGACGAATTCGACATTGTTCACTGGTAAGTTATTGCGCATCTCTACATCCCCCTAATAAGACTGCTGTGCTGTTCTGTCACGTTGATAGCCACACCTAGGCG
>JAVHRA010000314.1:0-5349 GCA_036171395.1 Gallionella sp.
TCCAACCGGTACCGGCGACGGTATCGTCTAAGAACTGCAAGCCCGCCTCGCGACACGCGCTAGCGCCCGCCGCACGCGCGATCTCTAAAGCACTCAGACTTGTATACCAATAGCCGCCCAAGGCCAGCACTGCCAACAACGCCACCAGACTACTTACATCCACGACACGGCGCTCCTCATGAGGATCTCTTCAAATATTGTTACAGCAGCGCACACGACTAAAAACGGCCATAGCCCAACACCGCCATCACCAGCCGTATCACGGCCTGGCTGAGCCTGCATACCAGACGTGCGCGCCAGCCCATACGCTCCCATTCGTTATGGGCGACATGGGTACCTTCGTGTTCGATCGCACGATACAGACTCGCTCGCAAACTACTGGCAAAACTTGCATCACGCACTTGCAAGTTAGCTTCGCGCGCCAATAACAAACTGAGCGGATCGATGTTGGACGAACCCACGGTGGCCCATATGCCGTCGACGACTGCGACTTTGGCGTGCATGTGGCTGGCTTGATATTCATGTATTTCTACTCCCGCCGCCAGTAACTGCCCGTACAGTGCGCGCGTAGCGAAATGCTGGATGCGATACTCCACCCGCCCCTGCAATAACAACACCACACGCACACCGCGTCGACGCGCATGCAACAACGCACGCCGCAACACGCGCCCCGGCAGGAAGTAAGCATTGGCGATGAGTATCTCTTGTTGCGCAGTGCCGATAGCGGCCAGATATGCACGCTCGATATCGCGCCGGTGACGCAAGTTGTCACGCAACAGCAAGCCGAGCTCGGGAGGGTGCGTCAAGCGCAGCGCAACTTTTTGCTGGCTACGATTGCGGCGCTGCAACAACGCCCAAGACACCACGTTCCACAGATGTGACATGGTCGCTTGCACCACCTGCGCCATGTCACCTTGCACCCGCACCGCATAATCTAATCTGGGGGCGCGCAAGTCGGCCCCGGCGGGTATGTCATCGATGATATTGATACCCCCCACGTAAGCGATCACACCATCGATCACGCACAGCTTGCGATGCAAACGGCGCAGCCGGCTTTTGCGATTCGGACTCAATGTGAACGGTGAGATGTCCTTGCGAAACCACAGCACTTCCACACCCGCTAAGCGCAATTCACTCACCCAGGTGGCGGGTAACTCGGCTGAACCATAGCCGTCCAGTAGCACACGCACACTGAGCCCGCGCAATGCCGCCTCTTGCAATGCCTGCGAGACCCGTTTGCCGGCCTGATCGGCAGCAAAGATATAAGTCTCCAGTGAGATGCTGAATTGCGCCGCCGCAATATCGGCACACAGGCTGGGAAAAAACTGCTCGCCGTTCTGCAATAGCCTAAGTTGATTGCCCGCAACTTGGAATGTCATAGCGTTCGGAGCTGTGCTGAGAGTGCCGCATGATCGGAGATGTTGCGCCATTCGACGCTGGAGTGCACATGACTATGCACGACCTCGAAACCGCGCACATAAATACGATCGAGTCTGAACATGGGCAAGCGTGCCGGGAAGCTACGCGCCACGCGACCACTATGCATCTGAAACACATCCTGCATACCCAGTTCACTAGCTAGCACCCGACTCATGTGTTCGCGCCAATCGTTGAAATCACCGGCGATGATGAGTGCTTCATCTTGCGGAATGACCTCACGTACATAATCGATCATCGCCTTGGTCTGCACGCTGCGCCCTTTGGCGAACAGACCAAAATGTGCACATAGACAATGCAACTTGCGACCACTGGGCGCGACTACTTGGACATGCAACATGCCGCGACTCTCGAATCGATGTGCCGAAATATCGTGGTTGATGGATTGCACAATAGGGAAGCGACTGAGGATGGCATTGCCGTGATGACCGGCGCTATATACCGAATTCTTGCCATAGACCGCATGCGGCCAACCCTCGGCGGCAATAAATTCGTGCTGCGGCCCGGCAGGATAGTCTTGATATTTCAAGGCATGACGCTGATGCTCGCCCTGTACTTCTTGCAAGAACACAATGTCGGCATCCAGCTCGCGCAAGCGCTCGCGCAACTCATGCAATACCACGCGCCGATTGAATTGCGAGAAGCCCTTATGGATGTTGTAGGTTGCAATGTGTAAAGTCTGCATGTTGATGATTCTATCCAATCCTTAGTCGTTAACACTCACCTATCTTGCTGCGAAATTACCTTAACGTCCCTCTATACTATTTTTCACGATGCCATATAATGCCCTCGCATCAGGCCTCCATACACAAAAACAATCATGGACCAAAAACTACTCTCGATTCTTGGCGGTGATACTCACCATTATCCTTACGCACTCGAGAAACAATATCCCCGCATCTTTGCCACGCTGATGCTGCTTTGGGAAACGCCTGAGATGGAATCTTATCTCACCAAGCTGATGGTCAATGAACGCCTCGACCGTGAAGGCTTCCCCCCCAATGTTGCAGCGGAGATTGTGCATCTCAGTTTGGTTCATGCTGGTCAGCATCACAAGAAAAATAAAGATGACGTGTGGAGTCCCGAAGCTCGCGTATTCAGCAACTTCGACCCCGTCGCCACCGGCACTCGCAACTTACTGGCTTGGCCCAACATTCCGCGCGTCACCGCACTGGAGATACAGGAACAAGGCGTAGCCTGCAATATAGATGGCTATTTCCGTGCGGTAGCCTCAGACAATATCAAAGCCATAAGATTATTCCTCGATGCCGGTGTGCATCTGGAAACGCGCAATGAAGAAGGCTGGACGATACTCATGTCGGCCGCGCAAACCGGATTGGATGTGCTGACCGGCCTGCTGATCCAAAAGGGCGCACTGGTCAACGCCCGCGACGGTGGCGGCAATACCGCACTGCACCTTGCCGCTTTCGCTGGCCGACTGAACATTTGCAAGCTGCTGATAGAAAACCAAGCCGAGGTTGATGCACGCAGCAATTTTGGCTGGACGCCGCTGTATCAGGCCATCGCGCGCAATCATATGATCGTGGCATCGTTCCTGATCAGTCAAGGCGCGGAAGTCAATACCGCCGCAAAAGACGGTCTGACACCGTTGCACAAGGCGGCCTCATCGGGGTTGATCGAAGAAGTAAAACTGCTGCTGAGTCACGGTGCAGATACCAGCCTGCGTACCCAGCTCGGCGACACAGCCTTGGCTCTCGCCACCAAGAACAATCAGGATGCGGTCGTGGCACTGCTGACCGCCCTCAACTAACGCCACTCAAGCGTTGCCTATGCCGCTGCCGGGCAATTTGATTTGCTGGGCAAAATTCAACATACGACGTATCGGTTGTAGCGCACGCGGGATGATGAGCGGATCGACATGAATCTCGTTCTTGCCACTCGCCAATACTTCCGCCAGATTGACCAAGCCATTCATCGCCATCCACGGGCAGTGACTACAACTCTTGCAGTTCGCTCCCTTGCCGGCGGTAGGCGCTTCCAAAAACACCTTATCGGGACACAGGCTACGCATCTTGTGCAAGATGCCATTATCCGTAGCGACGATGAACATCTTGGCAGAAGAGGCCTGCGCCGCTTTGATTAACTGCGAGGTCGAACCTACCGCATCCGCCAACTGCACCACAGCACGTGGTGACTCGGGGTGCACCAAGACCAGAGCACCGGGATGTTGCGCTTTCAAGGCAATCAGCTCTTGCGCCTTATATTCGTCATGCACAATGCACGAGCCCTGCCAGAGCAACATCTCGGCACCGGTCTGATCTTGTATATAACCACCGAGATGACGATCTGGTGCCCACAATATCTTTTCACCACGCGCCTTGAGGTGCTCGACAATAGGCAACGCAATGGAGCTGGTGACCATCCAGTCCGCACGTGCTTTGACTGCGGCACTGGTGTTGGCGTACACCACCACGGTGTGATCTGGATGAGCGTCACAAAATGCCGAGAATTCATCTATTGGACAACCCAAATCCAGCGAGCATTCAGCTTCTAGGTCGGGCATCAGCACGCGTTTCTCGGGATTCAATATCTTGGCGGTCTCGCCCATAAAGCGCACCCCGGCCACCACAATAGTTTTGGCCGGATGACGATTGCCAAAGTTGGCCATGTCCAGCGAGTCGGAGACGATGCCGCCGGTCGCTTCGGCCAGATCCTGCAAATCGGGATGCACATAATAATGGGCGACCAGCACCGCATCCTGCTCCTTGAGCATGCGTTTGATACTGGCAATCAACTCGGCCTTTTCTGCCGCCTCGGGCTCACGTGGGCGTTTAGCCCAAGCGTGAGCAGTGCTGCAGGTGTTAAGACTTGCATCTGGATGATCGTAGGCGACAGAGATGTTAATCGTACTGGCTGACATGCTTAGTTCTCACCTTCGACCAAAAGATTGCCTACCATCTCCACCGTGGTACGCAAACGCTTCGCTTGCACGCGCATAAAGGCTTCGGCGAACAATACTCGTATCATCAGCTCGGCATCATCCAGATAAGCTGGATTGAATAGCAACAAGCTGCAATCGGTGCGCGCTACCACGGTTGCAGAGCGACGCGGCTCGTCACCGGACAGATAGGCAATTTCACCAAAGGGCTCACCGGGTTGCAAAATCTGTATCGTGCGCTTGCCTTTGACCAGCCCCAACTTGCCTGCCACGATCACATAGAAAGTGATGTCGGACTGCCCTTCGGTGACAATAATCTCGCCCGCTTTGTATTCACGCCACTCGGCCCAGGACAGCAACTGTGCAAGGTCGGAGTTACGGAACTTCTTGAAAAATTCGACGCGGCGTATCTCGTGAAAGTGCGGATGCGACTGAAACATCTGATCCGCTTCTTCCTTTTCCAGACGGCGGCGTTCGATCTCGGCTTGCTGCTCCTGCAACACCCTGACTTGCACGGTCTGATCCAGCCGCGCAGATTTTTGCTCTATGGTGGATTGCATATGCTGAAAGACGTTACGCATCACTTTCAGCTCCTGCTCCAACGCGTCCTTCTGCGCAAGGCTATCCTGACTTTTACCGGTCAAAGCGGCAAGGTGCGCCTGCTGTGCCGCGATACGTGTCTCCATCCCCTGTTTGTACAACAACACCTGCTCTTTCAAGGTGTCGTATTTGGTCATCACCGTATTCAGTTGCGCGTTGGCATCACGTAACTGGGTTTGAGCGGCGACCAGATCCTGCTCCAATTCCATGCGTCGTTCGATCTCGATTTCGGCCAGTATCAACATGTCTTTGTTGAACTTCTGACTGGTCTGCATAGCCTCTTTGACTTTCTCAGCGGGGATACGACCGGGATGTTTTAAGGGCAAGGGCACGACCACGGGCACGCTACCGACCACCGCAATGAAGCGATCGCTGAGCAGGCGTTTGAATATTTCCTCGATATGACTGCGTAC
>JAVHRA010000315.1:0-5348 GCA_036171395.1 Gallionella sp.
ATGCCCCGGATTGCAAATCCGGTTAGCCCAGTTCGACTCTGGGACGCACCTCCAGATGTAGTAAGTACAACACCGTAGCGAGCGGCTTGAGTGTAAAACCGCAGGGGTCTTCCCCACCAAACATAATCGCTTGCGCTCATTGTTTGGTCTGAAGACGCACGCTAGGGAGCGACCGAGGCATACCATTTTGGTGGACGAGGAAGCAAGTACCGCGCAACCCAGCAATTAGGTAGCGCAGTAGGTTTTAAAAGTTTCGCGGGAATAGCTCAGCTGGTAGAGCGATACCTTGCCAAGGTATAGGTCGAGAGTTCGAACCTCTTTTCCCGCTCCATACAAAAAACGCCCTAGTCATCTAGGGCGTTTTTCTTTGCCTGTACTAATTAGCCCAGCGCCTTATTCACGATCTCACGCACATCCTTGGCCAAGGTCTTGGTGCTGGATACTTTGCGCAACGCGGTTTGCATTTGCGCGCGTAGTTCTGGCTGGTATCTGCGCCAGTGATCCAAGCTGCGCGCAAGGCGGGCGGCGACTTGCGGGTTGATGGCATTGAGCGCGATGACTTGCTCTGTCCAGTAGGCATAACCGCTGCCGTCTTGTGCATGGAATTGTGCGGGGTTGGCGTTGCAGAAGCTGAAGATCAGGCTGCGTGCGCGATTGGGGTTGCTGAGGGTGAAGGCGGGGTGCTGCATTAGCTTGCGGATGGCCGCCACATCGTTGCCGCGCGCGCTGGCTTGCATGCTGAACCATTTGTCGACCACCAGAGCTTCGTCTTTGAAATCTCGGTAGTAACGCGCTAGTGCGGGTGTCGCGGTGTCACGCTGTACCAATGCGACGAGCGCAGCTTGGCGATCGGTCATATTGTGGGCGCTTCTTTCCTGCGCCAGTGCTAGCTGCACGGTGCTGGCATCATCCCATTCCATCAGATAAGACAGGCACAGATTCTTCAAGGCGCGTTTGCCGGCGGAGAGTGCGTCGGGGCGATAGTCACCTGGGGTGAGGTTGGCTGCGTAGGCCGCGATCAATTCAGCCTTAAGTGCATGTGCGATGCTGCGACGCAGGAAGACGCGCGCTTGATGGATGGCTTGCGGTGCGATGGTTTTGCTGTGCTCCGCCAGCACGCCTTCAGTGGGCAGGCTCAACATCAGTTCGCGGAAGGCGGGCGCCAGCGTCTCGTCCTTGAGTGTACTGCGCAGTGTCTCGAGATAGCGTGTGTCCACGCTGAGCGTTCCGCCTGCCAATACTTGTGCGATCAGGCTTTGCAAGCGGCGCAGGCTCAGGCGTTGCCCGGCTTCCCAGCGGTTGAACGGGTCGCTGTCGTGCGCCATCAGGTGCACCAGTTCGTCGTCGCTGTATTGATATTCCAGCATCACGGGCGCGGAGAAGTTGCGTAACAGCGAAGGGGTGGGACAATGCGGCACATGTGCAAAGCGGAAGGTCTGAGTCTTGCTGGTGAGTTCCAGCACGCAACTCTTGCTGGGTAATTGCTTGCCATCCAGATGCAGCACCATATCCTCACCCTGTGCGTCGAGCAGGCCGACCGCGACTGGGATATGCAGCGGTAAGTCATGGCGGGAAGTCTGCGTGAGGGTCATCTCGTAGCGGTGCGACTCGGCATCGTAACGGGTCTGCACTTGCACCTGCGGTGTGCCGGCTTGGCTATACCAGCGTTCAAATTGGCTCAGATCGCGGCCATTGGCATCCGCCATCGCGGCACGGAAGTCATCGCAGGTGACGGCTTGTCCGTCATGCCGCGCGAAGTACAAATCCATGCCTTTGCGGAAGCCGTCGCGCCCCAGCAGGGTTTGATACATGCGCACCACTTCCGCGCCTTTTTCATAGATGGTAGCGGTGTAGAAGTTGTCTATCGCGACATAGCTATCGGGACGCACCGGATGTGCCATCGGGCCGGAGTCCTCACTGAACTGTACTTGGCGCAGGCCGCGTACATCCTCGATACGCTTGACCGCGCGGCCGGTGTCGGAGCCCACCATGTCGGCAGAGAATTCCTGATCGCGGAACACTGTCAGGCCCTCTTTCAACGAGAGCTGGAACCAGTCGCGGCAGGTCACGCGGTTGCCCGTCCAGTTGTGAAAATACTCGTGACCGATGACGGATTCGATACCGTCGTAATCGCTATCAGTCGCGACACGCGGATTGGCCAGCACATATTTGGTGTTGAAGATATTCAGGCCTTTGTTCTCCATCGCGCCCATATTGAAATCGCTCACCGCTACGATCATGAAACGATCCAGGTCGAGTTCCAGTCCGTAGCGTTTTTCATCCCAAGCGATGCTGTGCTTGAGCGACTCCATCGCGTGCGCTGTTTTGTCCAGATTGCCCGCCTCCACCCAAACTTGTAGCAGCACTTCGCGCCCCGAGGCCAGCCGGTATTTTTCTTCCTGACACACCAGCTGGCCTGCCACCAGCGCAAACAGATAGCTGGGTTTATTGAACGGGTCTTGCCACAGTGCGTAATGTCTACCATCGCCCAAATCGCCGGATTCGATAAGGTTGCCGTTGCTTAGCAGTACCGGATATTTCTGTTTGTCACCGCGCAGCATCACGGTGTATTTCGCCATCACATCGGGACGGTCGGGGAAATAGGTGATTTTGCGGAAGCCTTGCGCCTCGCACTGGCTGAAGAAATTGCCATTCGAGACATACACGCCCATCAGCGTGGTATTGAGGCTGGGCTGGATGCGCGTGGTGATTTCTAAGGTGACAGCATCTGGTGCTTGAGCGATCAGCAGACTTTCAGCGCTTAACTGGTAGTCCTTAGCGACTTTAAGCAGCTTGCCGTTCATGCGCAGTGCCAACAGCTCCAGAGCCTCACCCAGCAGAATTAAGTTGTTATCGCTACTGTCTGTATTACGCCGCATTACTAAGCGTGTACTGACGATGGTTGCATCCGCATCCAGATCGAAGCCCATCTCTACTGTGTCTATATTAAAGCTGGGTGCGCTGTAGTCTTTGCGGTGTATGGTGATTTGAGGCTGATTCTTCATGATGGGACAGGGGTGTGTTTGGAAAGTGGCGAGGAGCTTATCAGGAATCACGATCACCTTGCATCCAAGTGGGTCATGAAGTTGTTCCAGTGTGTAAATTTATTCGCTACACTGCGCAGCCTGCACCACGCTGGTGCTAGCGATTTTGTTCTGTAGTTACCTATTCACGCAGCACTCGATAATTGGGAGACTCATTAAATGAAAAAGACTTTGCTAGCTACATTGTTGCTAGGCGTGTTTGCGGTTCCGGCTTATGCCGATGACTCCATCAAGATCGCCATCAGCGGACCTTTCAGCGGCGGCTCGGCACCTATGGGCACCTCTATGCGTGATGGTGCCAAACTTGCCATCGCGGAAATCAACGCGGCAGGCGGGATCAAGATCGGTGCAAAAAAGATGAAGATAGAGGTCGTCGAACGTGACGACGAAGGTAAGAACGAGCGCGGTGCGCTGGTGGCGCAGGAGCTGGCTTCCATGGATGGACTGTCGGGCGTGATTGGCACCGTGAATACTGGCATCGCTTTGTCCGGTGACAAACATTTGCAAGAAAAAGGTATCACCAAGATCATCACCCCGGCAGCGGGTTCGGCTTCGATGACGCAATGGAGCAAGGCTGGCGTCAAGGATTTGTCCATCTTCCGCTTTGCCGCGCATGACGGCATACAGGCGGCGATGGTGGTGGATCAGGCTGTCAAATCCAAATTCACTAAAGTGGCGATTCTGTTTGACGCGACCAATTACGGTGCGTCTGGTCGCGACGATCTGATCGACCAGATCAAGAAGCAGGGCAACAAACTGGAAGTGGTCGCCACCGAGAAGTTTAATATCGGCGACAAGGATATGACCTCGCAACTATTGCGTGCCAAGGCGGGCGGTGCGCAAGCAATTCTCATCTGGGGTATCGGCCCCGAGTTGGCGGCGGTTGCCAATGGTTTGGCCAAGAACAATATGAAGATACCGATGATAGGCGGCTGGACCTTGTCCATGTCCAACTTCATCGACAATGCCGGTAAAAATGGTAACGGTGCGTTGATGCCGCAGACCTTCATCGAGGAAGCCATTACGCCCAAAGCGAAGAGCTTCATTGAAGGGTATCGCAAGGCTTATAACGTGACCCGTATCCCCTCACCAGTCTCGGCGGCGCAAGGCTATGACGCGGTGTACATCTTCGCTGCTGCGGTGAAGCAGGCGCAGAGTGGCGATACGGCCAAGATCAAGAATGCTCTGGAAGACCTCAAGGAACCGGTGACGGGTGTGATCGCCACTTGGACGCATCCTTTCAGCAAATGGGATCCGGCCAACGTCGAGACTCATGAAGCCTTCCGCAATACCGACACGGTGATGGGTATGGTCAGCGACGGGCATGTGGTGTTCGCCAATCAAGCCGACCGTGAACGTCTGAAGAAGCACGCATCCAAATAATTTTCACTACGCGGGCAGCCTGACGGTCGTCCGCCTTTCCCTATGAATATAGAAATCATCGCGCAGATGGTCGTGAGCGGAGCCTTGATGGGCTTGGTTTACGCCCTGATCGCTTACGGTTTTCAGCTGACCTACGCCACCAGCAAGAGTATCAATTTTGGACAGGGTGAGCTGGTCATGTTGTCAGCCTTCTTCAGTCTCACTTTGCTGAACATCGGTGTGCCGTATTGGCTGATGGTACCGGGCGGATTGTTGTTTGGTGCGGCGCTTGGTTTATTAGTCGAGCGTGCCGGCGTGCGTCTGGCCTTGCAACAAAAGAGCGAGGGCTGGATTCTGCTCACCATCATCTTAGGTTTGCTGGGCTTTTCCAGTGCCGAGAATATCTGGGGCAGGGACGACCGGCCTTTCCCCACCCCTATTTCATCCGACGCATTGCATGTGTTCGGTATCAATATCACGCCGCTGGAAATCTCAGTCGCGATTGGCGTGTTCGCCATCATGGGCTTGGTGGAGTTGTTCAAGCGCAAGACTTTGCTGGGCAAGGCTTTCGAAGCGGTGTCGGCAGATCGTGATGCGGCGGAACTGATGGGCATCTCGGCGACGCGCACCATCATGTTGTCTTATGGGCTGTCGGGCATGGTCGCCGCGATGGCCGGCATCCTTATTTCGCCTATCACCACAGTCGGTCCGACCATGGCCTCGGCCCTTATTCTTAAGGCCTTCGCCGTGGCCGTGGTGGCGGGTTTGGACTCGGGTTTTGGTGTGGTGCTGATTGGCATCGTGTTAGGTGCTTTGGAAAGTCTCACCAGTTTCTATGTGGGCAGCGGCTGGCGCGAGGCGCCCGGACTGGTGTTGTTGATCTTGGCTTTGGCGGTACGTCCCAACGGCGTGTTCGGCAAAGCCACCATACGCAAGGTATAG
>JAVHRA010000316.1:0-5342 GCA_036171395.1 Gallionella sp.
CTATGGTCACGTTGCCGTAGGTCTCGGTCAGGCTGGGGTAGAGGAAGATGTCGCCGCAGGCATAGTGGCGTGCCAGCGCTTCGCCGGTCTGCATACCGGCAAAGATTGCTTCGGGATGTTGCTTTTGCAGTTCGGCGCGCGCCGGACCATCACCCACAATCACCAGCTTGGCTTGCGCATCGACGACTTGCATCTGCTTAAATGCGTCGAACACCACGCCCAGATTTTTCTCCGCCGCGATGCGGCTCACTAGTATCACCACCGTGGTGTGCTCGTCCGCACCCCACGAAGCGCGCAACGCTGCATCGCGTTTGGCGGCGTTGAACAGCGCGCCATCCACGCCGCGCGCAACTACCAGCACATTCTTGTAACCATCCTGCTCCAGTTCGCGCTGCAAGGACGTAGTTGGCACGAGGGTGCAATCCGCCTTGTTGTGGAAGTGGCGCAGATAGGCTGAGATGGGGCGCTTGAGCAAACCGATGCCGTAGTGCTCGGTGTAGTTTTGGAAATTGGTGTGGAAATCGGTGCTCACCGGCAGATTTAATTTGCGCGCGGCAGACAAGGCCGACCAACCCAGCGGGCCTTCGGTCGCGATGTGCACGATGTCGGGACGTTGCACGCTCCACAACTTGAGCAATTTCCCCTTAGCTGGCAGACCTGATTTCAATTCTGGGTAACCAGGGATGGGCATGCCGCTCACCAAGGTCTCGCTGTAGTGGTCAGTGTTAGCAGCCACATCCTGCTGGCCCTGACGCGGGCGCACCATCTGGATATGGTGGCCTTGCTGGCACAAGCCATGCACCATGCGGCCCAGCGTAATGGCCACGCCGTTTACTTCGGGCAGGTAGGTTTCGGTGACCAGCGCGATGTTAAGACGCGCTGGGCTGATGGGATTTTGGTTAGCTGTATTCATGTGGCGCATCGTGAGGTGCGCAGATGAACTTTTAATGAAGAATAGGTGAAGAGTTGGTGACGCTATTTAACCCAGCAATACCAAGCCCCACACCACCAATACATTCACCAAGCTGACCAGCACCGCTGAGCTGCCGATGTCCTTGGCGCGCTTGGCGAGTGCGTGGTTCTCCAGCGAGATGCGATCGACAGTCGCTTCGATGGCGGAGTTAACCAGCTCGACGATGATGACCAATAACACGCTAGCGATCATCAACGCTTTGCCGATGCCACTCACCGGTAAGAACAACGCCAGAGGGATAAGCACGCAGGCGAGCAGCACTTCCTGACGGAACGCATCTTCGTGTTTGTAGGCGGCGCGGAATCCGGCCAGTGAATAACCAAAGGCGTTGAGCAAACGACGCAGGCCGGTTTTACCTTTGTAGGGACTTTCGATTTGTTCCATTGCGATCCTGTGTAGGGGAGTGAGACTCAAAAAAACGCGCACCGGGGAATGTGCGCGCAAGAGGATAGAACTGTTTCCGCTCAAGCTTCGCTACGCATAAAGTGCTTGGCGTATTTGGGGTTCATGCGCGACACCGGCAACAAGATGAACAGATCGGCGCAATTGAAATCAGGATCCCAAGCCGGTTGTCCCGCGATGTAAGCACCGAGACGCAGATAGCCTTTGATCAGCGGCGGGATGTTCACTTCCAGATTGTGGTTGAGCGCATGCAAGGGTAGCGGGCAATGCGGGAACACCGTGTATTCAGTGGGTGCGGAGTGCAGCTGGCGCACCTTGTCGTAGACGCTGGCGGCATAGTGGCCGCCGTCGCCCATACTGATGCTGGCGCAGCCGATCAGGTACTCATGGCCGTTCTTCATCACGTATTCAGCCAGACCGCTCCATAGTTGCGTGATGGTCGCGCCATCGCGGAAATCCGGGTGCACGCAAGAGCGGCCCACTTCCACCATGCTGCCGCGCAAGTTGGCCAAACGGCTCATGTCGAATTCAGTCTCGGAGTAATAACCGCCAGCCTTTACCGCTTGCTCGGGTGGCAACATGCGATAGGTGCCGACCACCTTATCGTCATCGTTGTTGCGTACCAGCAAGTGATCGCAATACTCGTCGAAGCGGTCCACGTCCAGACCCAGATCAGGATTAGGTAAGTTCGCACCCATCTCATCACCGAACACTTTGAAACGGATGCGTTGTGCCTCTTGCACTTCGGCACTGGTGCGGGCGATGCTGGAGGTTAGTTTGTTGCGCTTGGCTTGGCCGAGTTCACGTTGTAGATCGAGCATGTTCATCTCCTATCAGTTTGGAGCATGAACTTTAGTGAGGGCAGATTGCAGCACCGTTACCAGCGTATGAAAGATTAGTGACGCTGGTTGAGCAACTCGCGTGACAAGGGCGGAGAGAGCAACAGACAGTGCAGGGAAGGCGTGCATATATCCTCATCGTGCAGTGCGGGATGCGCCGCATCATTGAGTGTTTGTAAAGACGTTGCGATGATTTGATGCGCTTGCTGGGTCAGGCTGCGTCTGTCGCTAACGGCAGTCGGCAAAGGGGCGCTGGCTAGCAGCCGCACTTGCAGCTGACGCGCACTCAGGATCATCCACATGGATTGAGCAAAAGAAATGTCATCGATATAAGCCGCCGCATCGCTGCGCTGGCCGTAAGCGTCTTGATAGCGCAGCGCAATGGCCTGCACCGGCACGCCCGCATCGATGGCCGGTTGCAGCAAAGAGGAATGGAAGTGCGCCACGTGTGCGCCGTCGGTGGTGGTGCCTTCGGGGAACACCGCCAGACATTCACCGCGCTTGAGCATTTCCACCAGCTGCACGTTGACGCGTGCCGCAGAGCGTGCCTTGCCGCGTTCGATGAACACAGTCTGCGCACGCGCGCACAACCAGCCGATGACGGGCCAGCCGCGCACTTCTGATTTGGCCACAAAGCGCATCGGCACCACCGCGTTGAGCACGAACACATCCAGCCAAGAAATATGGTTGGTGACGATTAGTCCGCTATCCACTGCGTGCAGCGCATCGTCACTGTCTATCAGCAAGCGGATGCCTAGTATGTCGAGTAATTCGCGCGACCAGCTTTGCAAGATACGGCGCTGCAAGTTCAGGCTCAGCCACGGGTAGCTCACCGCGATGCCCAGTGCATAAAGGATATGCAGGGCCAGACGGAGTGCGCGGAATACGGTGCAGAGATGGTTCAAAGGCGTCCCGCTTAAAGTATGGTGACTGAGGAGAACACCGACAGCGCGCAGAAATATTCCAGCGTTTCATCTATGCCGTGATTGAACAGCAGCGCAGTGATGCCGCGTATCTTGCCGTTCACTTGTTTGATGTTGCGGCGCATCCTGATCTTCATCTCGCTCACCCTCATCGTCTGTTGCTGTAATCGCGCTGCTCCACGAACAAGCTGTTGCCGGCTTGCTTCTTCGCCATCTTCTTGGCGCTACTCATCGCCTCCGACACTTGATGATGCGAGATGAACTGACCGGGCAGCACCTGTAGCGCACCCATCGAGAGGCTGGTCAGTCTATGGAAGGCGGGCGCGCCGTTGCGCTCCTCGCTGTGGTAACCGCCCGCCGCGATATGCTCTTCGCGGAACAGCAGTGAGGAGGCTTGCGCGAAAGAATCCAGCGCGTGCTCGCAACGTTTCTTCCAGTCTTTGCTTTGCATCAGCAGAATGAAATCGTCACCGCCCACATGGCCGATGAAATCCAGCTTGGGGTCGCATGCCCAGCACAGCAGTCGGCCCGTGAGCTGGATCATCTCGTCGCCTTTGCGATAGCCGTAGCTGTCGTTGAAAGGCTTGAAGTGGTCGAGGTCGCAATAGATCGAGGTAAAACAAGTATCGGCTTGCAATAGGCGTTCGATATGCTCATTGATCGGCACATTGCCGGGCAGCTGGGTCAGCGGGTTGGCATAGCGCGCCGCTTCCAGTTGCATTTGCGTCAGCTCGCGCAACAGATCTTGTCCCGATGCCACGCCGATGTAGCGGCCCTGCTCGGTGATGATAAAGCCGTCGGCAAAATGGCGGCTCTCCGCCTCTGCCATAAAGTGGCTCAACTCTTCTATGGGCATCTGCTTGTCCACCAGCAGCGGCTCGGGATTGAGCAACTCGCGGCACGGCTTCTTGCCCAACAGTTCGCGCTGGAAAGGCTTGGCGTAACGGTCGATGAACTGATAACGATTGATCAGCCCCAGCGGGATGCCGCCCTTCACCACCGGCACCACGCGCAGCGCGGGGTTGTGCGTGAAGCGCTCGAACAACAACTCGTTGGTGGTGTCCGGGTGTGCCGGTTCGATATAAGTGAGCAGCTTGTGGGCAGTGTTCTGCGCGCGCGGCGCGTAATTAAAGTCGGTGAAGAGCGCAATCTTGGACGAGTTCAACAAGCTACTGGTCAACGCGTTCGCCACCAGCGGTGGTGTGGGGCTGGGGCGCGCGATGAAATAACCCTGACCCAGCGCGATGCCTAGATCGCGGATCACGCGCAGCTCGGCCTCGGTCTCCACGCCCTCGGCGATCACATGCGTGCCGCAGCTCTCCGCTATGCTCTGTATCGATTTGAGAAACTGCCGTTTGATTGGGTCGCTATCCACGCCCTGCACAAAATGCATGTCCACCTTGATATATTCGGGACGCAGTTCCGACCACAAGCGCAAGCTGGAAAAACCCTCGCCTAAATCATCGATGGCGATTTGGAAACCCATAGCGCGGTAATGCAGCAGGGCGCTACGCATCGCCACGAAATCGAAAGTCGGTTGGTTCTCGGTGATCTCGATCACCACGCGCGCCGGGTCTAGCCCGAGTGCACGCAGATATTCCAACGTCTTGCCGTTCTTAAAACTGGGATGGGTCAGCGTCTCCGGGCTGACGTTGAGGAACAACTGGCCGGGCAACTCTTGCAGCACAAAAGCTTCCAGCACCGTCTGGCGTGCCAGCATCTCCACTTCCAGCGACAAGCCTTCTTGCTCGGCCGCGCCGAACAGATTGATAGGCGAATGCAAAGCGCTGTCCGCTGGCCCGCGTATCAGCCCCTCGAAGCCCAAGAATGCACTGGTCTTCATATTGATAATGGGCTGGAACAACACGCTCAAGCGCCGCTCTTCCAAGATCAATTCCAGCGGCGTAAGCCGGTCTTGTGTCGCGGGCACCGCCGTCAAACCCGCCATAGCGCGACCGCTATACGGAGTGTTGCTCGTCTGGGCAAAAGGCAAGAGGGTAGACATGGCGGCTCCTAAGTAGGGTACTAAGGAGCGGCAGGTTAACGCTGGGGTGTGACGGGATTATTACAGCCGGACTCGAGATGAAAGGTAGTCACAAAAAAGGCCACTACATCGTAGTGGCCCTCTTCGCATTTCAAAGCGAACTTATTGTTTCACACCCGCGCTACTAAATTTCGCTAAGAAGAAATCGATCCAGCCGGTCA
>JAVHRA010000317.1:0-5325 GCA_036171395.1 Gallionella sp.
GCACGCCGCGATGAGGATGGTTACTTCTGGATCATGGGTCGTATCGACGACGTGCTGAACGTCTCGGGTCACCGTCTCGGCACCATGGAGATCGAATCCGCACTGGTCTCCAACCCCTTGGTCGCTGAAGCAGCCGTAGTAGGCAAGCCGCATGACATCAAAGGTGAGGCAGTAGTCGCCTTCGTGGTGCTGAAGGGCGCGCGTCCAGAAGACCCCGCTAAGGCTAAAGAGATTGCCGAAGCGCTACGCAACTGGGTGGGCAAAGAGATTGGTCCTATCGCCAAACCGGACGAGATCCGCTTCGGTGATAACCTGCCCAAGACCCGCTCCGGCAAGATCATGCGTCGCTTGTTGCGCGCCTTGGCTAAGGGCGAGGAAATCACTCAAGACGTGTCCACTTTGGAGAACCCCGCTATCCTCGAGCAGTTGAAGAACGCGGTTCGCTAAGGAGTTAGTAGCTAACTGACATCCGCGCTGGCGACAGCGTGGATGTCTTTATTTTTATTGCCGAATTGACCCGCAAGGGGCAACTCGGCTACCATCGCGCCACTTTTACCGTCAGGAACACCCAGTGCCTTTAATCCGACTCATTCTGCCATTGTTATTCGTCTTGTCTTGCTGTGCCCAAGCGCAGGCAGGCGAGTTCCTTGCGATGAGCACGCTGACGACGGATACCATGATGCCGACTACGCTGACTTCAGCACGCAACATCACCCTAGAACTGATTCCCGAAGCCACACCCGACACTATCGATCTATGGACGCGCATACGCGCAGGCTATGCCATGCCTGAGTTGAACAGCCCATTGATCGCTCATCACGAACAATGGTATGGCAATCGTCAGGAATACATGACGCGCATGACGGAGCGCGCGCGGCGCTATCTGCACTACATCACTGAAGAAGTCGAACGGCGCGGCATGCCAACTGAAATCGCGCTGCTGCCCATGATAGAGAGCGCCTTCAATCCGGGTGCCTATTCAATCAGCAGTGCTTCCGGCATCTGGCAGTTCATCCCTGCCACGGGGCGTCATTTCGGACTGCAACAGAACTGGTGGTATGACGGTCGCCGCGACGTGGTCAGTGCCACCAATGGCGCGTTGGATTATCTACAAAAACTGCACAACCAGTTCGGCGACTGGTCGCTGGCATTGGCTGCCTACAATTGTGGCGAAGGCACGGTAGACCGCGCACAGAAACGTAATCGCGGCATGGGCTTGCCGACTGATTACCTCAGCCTCAAATTACCCGCTGAGACGCGCAACTACGTACCCAAGCTGATGGCCATCAAGAACATCGTGGCGCACCCTGAGCGCTACCATCTGGAGTTAGCGCCCATCTCCAACCAATCCTACTTCGCTGCGGTCTCAACCGACAAACAGATGGACGTGAAGATGTTCGCGCAACTGGCAGATATTTCGGAAGAAGAGTTTATCGCCCTGAATCCGGCGCATACCCGTCCCGTGATTCTGCAAGACCATAATGATCTGATCCTGCTGCCCATAGAAAAGGTCGATACCTTTCTGACCAATCTGGAGCGCAACGACAAACCACTCATCAGCTGGCAATCCTACCAACCCAAAATGGGAGAGCGCTTCGACCAACTGGCACCGCGTTTTGGTATGACCGTCGCAAAACTGAAATCGGTGAACGGCCTATCGCCTCGCTCAGATCGCAGCAGTGGGCAAACCCTTTTAGTGCCGCTGCAAGAGGCTGGCAATGATAATGAGTTGGAAGCTTTCAATATGCATCTGCTGCCCACGGTGGAAAGTCAGCGCGCCATCCAGCACACAGTACGCAAAGGTGAAACACTGGCGAGTGTGGCGCGCCGCTACCACGTCAAACCGACCAGTCTGCGTGGGTGGAATGGTAATTTGAAGAGCATCAAAGTCGGTCAGACGCTGACCATCCTGCCGGCCAAACATCAAGCGCAACACTACGCCAAGAGCCATGCTAGGCATTACGCCAAACATGGCTTGAAGCGACTCGCGCGTAACTGAAGCCTCGCAACGCCCCTATAAGACGCGCGGCACTGCCGCCAACAAAGTCCTAGTGTAATCATGTGTGGGCGAACCCAACACCTGCTCAGCCGAGCCGCGCTCCACCACTTTGCCCTGATACATCACACACACCTCATGCGCGAGATACTCGACTACCGCGAGGTTGTGCGTGATGAACAGATAACTCAGCCCCAGTTCCTGTTGCAGCGTCTTGAGCAGATTCAATATCTGCGCTTGCACCGACACATCCAGCGCGGAAGTCGGCTCGTCGCAGATCAATAATTTCGGTGACACTGCCAGTGCGCGGGCGATAGCGATACGTTGCCGCTGTCCGCCCGAGAACTCATGCGGATAGCGCCACTTGGCGGTACGCGCCAGCCCGCACTTATCCAACAAGCCGTCGATATGCGCTTGCCGTGCTGTACTGTCGCCGCCCATCGCCAAGGCACTCATGCCTTCTTCCAAAATCTCCGCCACACGCATCTTGGGATTGAGCGAAGCATAAGGATCCTGGAACACCATCTGCATAGATGCACGTTGGCGGCGCAATGCTTGAGCGCCCAACCCAATCAACTCTTTGCCGTCGAACTGCACGCTGCCTGCTGTAGGCCGAACCAGTTGCAGCAAGGCTTTGCCCAAAGTCGTCTTGCCGCAGCCGGACTCGCCTACCAATGCCAAGGTGCGTCCTGGCTTAATCGCCAGCGACACGCCATCCACCGCTTTCACGCTCCCCACCACGCGCTGCAAGATACCTTTGCGTATAGGAAAATGAACCTTGAGGTCAGAGACCTCAAGGAGGGAAGGGAGTGGTGCGTAGGGAGAAGGGGGAAACCGCAGCTCCGCACCGCCCCCTTCTCTCTTCCCTCTTCCCGCATCTATTCCTGCTCCCTTCTCCCTGCCCTCTTCCCCGTATAGATGGCACCGCACCCCCTGCCCTATTCGCACTTCAGTCCACACCGGCGTCTGCTCGTGACAGCGCGACCAAGCACGCTCACAGCGCGGCGCGAAGCGGCAGCCTTGCGTGATACTGCCTAAGGGTGGCACGTTGCCGGGGATAGCACTCAACTGATGACCACGCCGCGCGCTATCAGGCAAGGCGGCGAATAGCTTCTGGGTGTAGGGATGCAGAGGGCTGGCAAACAATTCATCACGCGATGCCTGCTCGACGATCTCGCCCGCATACATTACCGCGACGCGATGCGCGTTCTCCGCCACCACCCCGAGGTCATGCGTGATCAGCAACATCGCCATGCCGGTACGCTGTTGCGTGTCGCGCAGCAGCTTTAATACTTGTGCCTGTATGGTCACATCCAGCGCGGTGGTGGGCTCGTCGGCAATCAACAACTTGGGGTTACCCGCCAGTGCCATCGCGATCATCACGCGTTGCTTCATCCCGCCGGAGAATTGGAAAGGATATTCGTGCACACGACGTGCCGCATCCGGTATGCCAACCTGCTCCAGCAATGCTATGCAACGCTGCGCTATTGAACATCCGTTCGCCCTGAGCCCATCGAAGGGAGAACGTTCTGCCACAGCGGAATCAGGGGTAGCTTCGACATAACCAGCGACTTGGCGGCTCTGCCGCTTAGTCGAATGGCTAGTAGTTTCATCAAGCTCAGCTCGAACGGACTGTTTGATAACACCATGCAACTCCAACACTTCCGCGATCTGCTCCCCCACCGTCATCACCGGATTCAGGCTCAGCCCCGGCTCTTGGAAGATCATCGCCATCGTGCCGCCGCGCACCGCGCGCATGTCGCGTTCGGACAACTGTTGCAGCGGCATGTCTTGCAGCGTGACCACCCCGCCCGCACTTTCCACGCCATCCGGTAACAAGCGCATCAAGGACAGCGCCGTCATGGATTTGCCGCAGCCCGATTCGCCCAATAGCGCGAAGGTCTCGCCCGCCCCAATCGCGAAGGAGATGCCGTCCACGATGTGCGCGCCGTTGCGCAACCTCGCGCGCAGCTGCTCGACGTTAAGTATCGTCATGTGCCCACCTCCGTCCGGTTTATTCTGGGATCGAAGGCATCACGCACCGCGTCGGCGAACAGATTGGCCGCCAGCACCAGCGTGAGCATAAAGCCGAAAGCGGCGGCCAAGGCCCACCACACCATGGGTTCGCGCCCCATCTCCAGACGTGCCGCGTTGATCATGGTGCCGAAGGAGATAGTGGCGGGATCGACGCCGACGCCAACATAGGACAGCACGGCTTCGGCCAGCACCAGCGCGGAGAAGTCCATCACCAGCGAGATGAGGATGATGTGCATCACGTTGGGGATGATGTGGCGCGACAAAATGCGCATACTCGACACGCCGAAGGATTGCGCCGCTTGGATATATTCCATCTCGCGCAGCTTCAATGTCTCGCCGCGCAGCAAGCGGCACAGCCCGGTCCAACTGGTCATGCCCAGTATCAAGCACAGGAACACCAAGCGCAGGTCGGCGCGTGAAGCGGAGGTATCGAACCATTGCGGATGGGTATCTATCGTGACCTGCATCATCAGCACCGCCGCCGCGATGAGCAGCACACTGGGGATGGAACTGAGCACGGTGTAAACATACTGGATGACATCGTCCACCCAGCCCCGGAAGTAGCCCGCCGCCACGCCGAGAAATAAAGCCAGCGGCAAGGTTACCAAGGTCGTGACCGTACCGATAATCAGACCTGTGCGTATGCTCTTGAGCGACAGGTACAACACATCCTGCCCCACCTTGTCCGTGCCCAGCACGTGATACAGCGTAGCAAGATTGATGAGCGCACCGATGAACATAAAGAGCAACACACTCGTGATGCTCTCGGCACGCCAGAGTGCGCGCCGCAGGACTAACAACAATGTCACCGCTGCCAACAACCCGGCCAGCGCACCCAACGCTGCGCGGCGCAACACATCGCCATCGCGCTGCGCTGCATCACGCAGATGCGCGCCACCGTATTGCAGACGCGGATACTCACGCAGCACATGACCGCCCGCATCCGTGACGCTCTCCTTGGCGAACAGGGTAAGGGCGAAGGGTGCGGAATAGGTTTTTTCGTGATGGGTGCGCAGCGGCGTGACCAGCTTATCGAACACGCTCAATACTTCCGGCGAATAGACCGTAGCCGCCTCGTTCTGCTGCGGCAGTGCAACGCGATAATGCAAGGTGTCGAGCAGACCGATGACGAGAAACAGCGACAGCACCAGCAGCGACACCATCGCCATGCGGCTCTTCGCCACACGTCGCCAAGGCAGCAGCAGATGTTCATGCTGGCGTATGTGCCAAGCTCCCGCCGCACACGCCGCAATCAGCAAGTACACCAGCGCATCGCTCCACAAGATGACAGG
>JAVHRA010000318.1:0-5302 GCA_036171395.1 Gallionella sp.
CCGGGATGGTCGGCGCGCTCCAAGAGCAACACTTCCATGTCACCCGCTTGTCCAGAGCTTAACGAAGGTATTCCAGCCGCACTGGGTGCCGTATAGATCAGCACCAATACCGAAACCGGTCGTTTGTATTGCGTCATCCTATGCGTAGAAGATCCAACATGGTTTGTTGCGCTGGCGCCAGAACAACACCGTGTCGGCCAATATATCTTGGGCGATTTCTCTGTCGTTGGCAGACAACCCCAAGCTATCGCTAGAGTCGCGCAACAGCAACACATAGCCCTTCGCCGCAGCAGGCTTGAGGTCACACAAAACATCGGCCAAGGCATCCCAGTTAGCACCGAAATCATGACCCGCCTGCACTGCCGCAGCCCAAGCGGCAATGAAGTTTTGTTTGCCCTTTACACCCTGCAAAAAGATTTCCAATACGGTTAGATCTGCTTGAGCGGCACTGTCATACAGCTCACTTAAACTGCAATCTAGTCGATAGCTGCCCGCGCGCGCCACATCTGTGAGTTGCTCTGCCCATGAATCCATAGTCACTCCCGGATACGCAAGAAAGTTCGGTAATGGTCACTCGTATAGTAGTACTCGCCGACATTGCCGCTGATGATGCGGCGCGCGCCGCGACTCCGCACACCGGGCGTTTTGACGGTGTACTCATGGTAATAACCACGCGCCTGCTTAGGTAACGCACGTTCGAAGTTACCGAACACCACACCATCACGATCAAACTCGAACGGTCCACCTTGCTTGATGGCACGCAAGGTATCACGCGCCTCATTGGGTAGTTCTGTTACGTTGATCGAGTCTGACTGCACATTGCTTTGCGCCTGATTCGAGTCGTGTCTGGAGTCATGCTGATGTGACTGCCATTGGTACGCCTGCGCGGCTCCTGCCAACACCAACAAAACCACCAACAGTAGACGCAGGCCACGCAACATAGTTACTCCTTGCCAGCTTCGACCACAGCAGGCTGGCGCAGGCGAATGTGCAGATCACGCAACTGGCGTTCATCTACCGCACTCGGTGCTTGCGTCAACAAACATTGCGCACGTTGAGTCTTGGGGAAGGCAATCACATCGCGTATCGATTCCGCACCGGTCATCATGGTGACGATGCGGTCTAGGCCAAAGGCCAGACCACCGTGCGGAGGTGCGCCGTATTGCAGGGCATCGAGCAAGAAGCCGAACTTCAGTTGCGCTTCTTCCGCACCAATGTTCAATGCGCGGAACACCGTCGATTGCACATCCGCCTTATGGATACGCACCGAACCGCCGCCCAACTCCCAGCCGTTCAAGGCCAGGTCGTAAGCCTTGGCCAAGCACTTGCCCGGATCGCTTTCCAGCAGCGCCAGATGCTCGTCTTTAGGCGCGGTGAAAGGATGGTGACAGGCGTTCCAACGCTGACCTTCCTCGTCATATTCAAACATTGGGAAATCCACCACCCACAACGGTTTCCACTTGTCGCCGGTGACATGATTTTTCTCGTGACCGATCTTGACGCGCAACGCACCCATGGCATCGTTCACCACCTTCTCTTTATCCGCACCGAAGAAAATGATGTCGCCGTTCTGCGCGCCAGTGCGGACGATGATTGCCTTCAGTGCCGCTTCGTGGAGGTTCTTCACGATAGGCGATTGCAGACCGGTGTCGTTCAGTTGCGTGATGTCGTTGACCTTGATGTAAGCCAGACCTTTCGCGCCGTAAATGCCGACGAATTTGGTGTACTCGTCGATCTCGCCACGGGTGAAGGCCGCTCCACCGGGGACGCGCAACGCCGCCACGCGGCCATTGGCCGAATTCGCCACACCGGCGAACACCTTGAACGCCACGTCTTTGAGCACGTCGGTGACTTCGGTCAATTCCAACGTCACACGCAGGTCCGGCTTGTCCGAACCGAAACGCGCCATCGCCTCGCCGTAAGTCATGCGCGGGAACGGGTTGGGCAGATCCACGTCCAGCGCCTCTTTGAACACGGTGCGAATCAACTCTTCGGTCAGCGCGGTGATTTGCGTTTCATTCAAAAATGAAGTTTCGATATCGACCTGGGTAAATTCAGGCTGACGGTCGGCGCGCAAGTCTTCGTCGCGGAAACATTTGGTGATCTGGTAGTAACGGTCGAAACCCGCCACCATCAGCATCTGTTTGAACAACTGCGGCGACTGTGGCAATGCAAAGAATTCGCCCGGATGCACACGCGACGGTACTAGGTAATCGCGCGCGCCTTCCGGCGTGGACTTGGTCAGCATCGGTGTCTCGATGTCGATGAAGCCGCGACTATCGAGGAAGCGGCGGAACGACATCGCAACCTTGTAACGCAGCATCATATTTTTTTGCATTTGCGGACGGCGCAAATCAACCACGCGATGGGTCAGGCGCACGTTCTCGGACAGATTGTCATCATCCAATTGGAACGGTGGGGTCACTGCGGTGTTCAGCACTTCGATTGCCAGGCAGACGATTTCGATTTCGCCGCTGACCATATTGGGATTAGCCGAACCTTCCGGGCGGCGGCGCACTTTGCCGGTGATACGCAACACGAATTCGCTGCGCACCGATTCGGCGATTTTGAACATATCCGGCACATCGGGATTGCACACCACTTGCGCCAAGCCTTCACGGTCGCGCAGGTCGATAAAGATCACTCCGCCGTGGTCGCGGCGGCGATGCGCCCAGCCGCAGATGCTCACGGTTTGATCGAGTTGGTCGGTGTTAAGTAAACCGCAATAATGTGTACGCATGTCTGATGAATTAAATGGATTGTTAAGTATTAGAAATAAATGCAGCGTGTTTGCCCGTCTCAGTATCCGCCGCCACACCCATCGATACGATAGAGCGCAAGGCGACATCAACGGTCATATCCAACTCTATGGTGTCGGATTTACGCACGAAGAAATAGAAACCGTTCACCGGACTGGGGGTGGTGGGAATGAATACCGCCACATATTCTTCGTCGAACATACCGACGACCTCGCTCGGCGCGCTAGTCTGAAACGCCAAAGACCACGCCTGCGGATGAGGGTAACGCACCAGCAACACCTTACGGAACGAATTGCCATTACCTGACAACAGCGTATCACTGACCTGCTTGACGCCTTTGTAGACAGTGTTCACAAAAGGGATGTGCAACAACACACCTTCCCAATAGCGCAGCACGATCTGGCCGAACACGTTGCGCATCAACAGTCCGGTCACCGCCACCACCACCAGCGTCAGAATCACCCCCAGACCGGGGATATGAAAGGGCAGCAGATTGTCAGGCTGCCAACTGGAAGGCAACAGCAACAGCGTTTGATCCATGGTACTGATGGTGAGATTGAGCACCCAAAAGGTGATGCCCAAAGGTACCCAGACCAACAGCCCCGTGATGAGATATTTTTTCATCCTTGCTTGAAACTCAGCCCACCACCGGACAAGAGCCCGATGCAGCGCAAGGTGGACAAGCAGGCTTGGAGGAATTGCCGTTTTTGAAATCAGTCACGTAATAACCATCGCCCTTCAATTGAAAACCGGCGGCAGTCAGTTGTTTGGCGAAACTTTCTTTGCCGCATGCTGGGCAGATTGTGAGTGGTTTATCACTCATCTTTTGCATCACGTCTTTGTGTGTGCCGCATGCTGAGCAGGCGTAGACATAGATAGGCATAACAACTCCCTAGACAGGTAAATTTTGAAAGGGGCGCATTATACCTGAGCAGGACAGTAATAGAGCAGCCCTGCTCACGCGCAAAATATATCCATCCCCCTGCGAACGCATAACTAGCCTACTGCTTAAGACTAGGCCAAATAGACTAGACATTCAGACATATTTTTATTTTCCAATCAATCAATTAAGGTAGAAGCCGTCGCAATAGCGACACAACTTAGGTGCGCATCAACGCCCTATTCAACTGGAGTGAACCATGTCGGACGTAATCGAAACACTGCAAGCCTCACCCGTGACCAAGAACCTGAGCGATACCGGTCTACACAAAATCGCCACCGTTTTCCAAAAGCGTAGCTATGCTCCGGGTACCTCCATCAATAACACGGAGGCGGGTGATGCCAACCAGTTTGCTATATTGGCGCGCGGTACGATCAGCGTAAAAGTACCGCATGGCGTAGGCGAATCGACAGTTTGCATCCTCAAGCCGGGTGATTTGGTCGATGGCAGCCCTCATCTCAGTGCCGCGAATTTATACGCCGAAAGTGACACGCAGATTATCAGCATGTCGCATGAGCAGTTCGATGGTTTGGTGCGCGCTCATCCCGCGCTGATGTGCCACGTCATAGATGGCATGGTGTACAACATGCGCTCAATTCTGCTGCGCACCAACCATCTGATCGCAGATCTTAAAGACTATATCTACGCTTCACACACCCGCAACTAAGCCGCATCCAACTTAAGGAGATCATCATGAGACGTACCCTCACCCAAGCAGGGCAAAAGGTCGCACTGGCGTTTCGTTGGCTCATCGTAGGCGCGCTCTCTGCCGCATTTTTAGTGCCCATAGCACTCATCGTAAGCAGCGAGGTCTAGCACGGCCAAGGGTGCGCACCCCACAACGCCCAAGTCAGCGTAGCGTTTACAGTGTGCACACTCTAGTAAACCGCGCCATCTGCTACACCGTCACGTCGTTAATGCCGCCCTAGCCTGACTATACAGGTATAATGCGCGCACCCTGCGCCCCCCAATCAGCGTAGCGGCTTGTTTAATATAATCTTTTACCAACCTCATTCGTCAGTCTCGATTGGTGCCGCAAAACGTGGCAGACCGTCGCTGGAGTAAGCCCTTGTCCCAAGAAAACACTTTTGCCAGTCTCAATCTGGCAGCCCCGTTATTACGCGCCGTCACTGACGCCGGTTACACCACCCCCACACCTGTTCAAGCGCAGGCTATTCCGCTGGTTTTGAGTGGCGGCGACTTATTGGCCGGCGCACAAACCGGCACGGGAAAGACCGCCGGTTTCACGCTGCCTATCTTGCATCGCTTGTCGGAAAAGACCGTCGCACCGGCGGCGGGTAGACCACGCTGCCTGATCCTAACTCCCACGCGTGAACTCGCCGCTCAAGTTGAGGAATCGGTGCGGACTTACGGCAAGTACCTGCCTTTCAAATCGATGGTGATATTCGGCGGCGTGAATGTGAATCCACAGATCAAAGCCTTGCGCAGTCAAGTCGATATTCTGGTCGCCACGCCCGGTCGTCTGCTCGACCATGTGGGTCAGAAGACGCTGGACTTATCCGGCGTGGAAATTTTCGTACTCGACGAAGCCGACCGCATGCTGGACATGGGCTTCATCCGCGACATCCGCAAGATCCTCGCG
>JAVHRA010000319.1:0-5285 GCA_036171395.1 Gallionella sp.
CTCGCCAACTCTTTCATGCCGACACGGTCGCGCAATAGATGGAAGCCCAGATACAACTCGGCCGCATAGCACAGGCCCAGTAGTTGATGCGCGGCTACGTTGTTGTCATGCGGTAACGCGTCGCCCACTAGCAGGCGGAAATAATTAGCGAGGAAGATCAGCACCACTGCCAGCCACAGCGGTGTGCCCGGGGCTTTTGCATCACCTCTAGCGTAGGCATATGCGCCCAGCAGAGGCACGACTAGCAGCCCTACCCAAGGTGCCCAGTGCGCCGAAACCGATTCGACATACACGGCATGTACTAACACCAAGGCGACATACGAGCTGAGCAGGATGCGTCCGCCGCTCAGGTCGCGTTTCAATACGCGATAGACGATGAAGTAGCAGGCTAGCAATACCGCCGCGCTAGCCACTGCGACCCAAGGTGCGATGGCGGGAACATGTGTATCGAGGATGTGATATTGGACGAAATAGAACAGCACCAAGGCTGGGATATGCGCGTAGGCGGTGCGCTCCGACATGTTCTCTATACGCAGGCTGAACAGGGTGGCGATGGTAACGAAGATGGCGAAGTGCACGGTCTGGAACACTAGCGCTTCCAGCCAAGCATCGCGCATCGTGGTGCTCCACATTACATCGAAGATCACCAGCGCCAGATACATCGCCAGCATATACACGGCGCGCTCGCGTACCCATAGCGCGAACACCGAGAACAGCACGCTCCAGCAAGCGAAATAGAGGATGAGATCGGTAATGCTGTAGCTATGGTCGCCGAGAAACAGTGGCGCGGTGTATGAGCCTAGCACCGCGAACAGCGCATACATCTCGCTCATGAATAAACGGTTCAACCATAGCGCAAGCAGACACACCGCCATGATGCCCACGCTGGCGGCAGTGGTGCCGAGTAGGTGGTAGTAGTTGTGCGCGCCATACAGTGCAAGGAACAGCACCACGATGCCGGTCGCCGGTAATAGGCTGGCGTAATGCAGGTCCTTGTCGCGCAGCAACAGCCCCGCGCCTATGCACACCGCGCCGCCCAACATCGCCAGCAGCACTTGACGTAGCGGCGTGAGCCAGCCCGCGTCTATGGCCAGCATCACCAGATATACAGAGGCCATCACCAAGGCCGTCGCGCCCGCCCAGCCGAGTAGATTGGTCACGGGGAAAGCAGGTGCGCTAGACACGAACGCTTTGCGCGCCAGCGCAGGCGCAGCGGGAAGTGGCGCAGTGCGTGTCGCCGGCTTAGGTGCTGCTGATGCAGCGGCGCGTTTTGCTTGTGGAGAAGCGTTGTTATGTATCCACGCCTCTATCGCCGCAACGCGGGCTTCGAGTTGTTGCAGCTGTGTTTCCTTATCCATATTGCCTCCACGGTAGCTGTGTGTGTCGAACGGGTGCGAGCGGAACCAAGGCTGACTTAACTGTCGGGTTTGCCGAACAGTTCATCGAGCGGATTGCTCTCCGTCGAGCGACTAGAGGTGACGCGTTGCGCGCTGAACTCCTCTTCGATGTTGTCGCGATAGAAGCTCCAAGCCGCGCCGGAACTGCTCAGCCGCCGCCACAAGTCTTCGCCCACGCCTGAATATTGCAGCGTCTGGCCGTTATCGAGCAGCACTTGCAACACCCGTGCACGCGCATCGTAGCCTATGCCGCGCAGCTTGCCCGAGTTGATTTTCTTCATTTCCATGTAGCGGCTCCTGAGATATTGCGGGGCGCTGGGGTGAATCGCACTTGGACGAATCACGCCGTCATGCAACAATCCGCGCTGTACGTAAACTATTGTATCGGACTATGGATAACCTGCTCGAAGTCAAAGACCTGCATCATTCCTACGGCGCTCGCGAGGTGCTTAAAGGCATTAACCTCACTATCCCGCGCGGCAAGATCGTCGGCATCATGGGCGCCAGCGGCAGCGGCAAGTCTACCCTGCTGCGTCATTTCACCGGCCAGCTCACGCCCTCCAAGGGCAGCGTGAAGTTCAAGGGCCAGTCGCTGAGCGGTTTGAGCAACAGCGAGCTGTACAAGATCCGCTTGCAGATGGGCATGATGTTTCAGGTGAGTGGCTTGTTCACCGATATGTCGGTGTACGACAACATGGCTTTCCCGCTGCGCGAGCACACGCAGATGCCCGAAGAATTGATTCGCGATCTGGTGCTGATGAAGCTGCATGCGGTGGGGCTGCGCAATGCGCGCGACTTGATGCCCAGCGAGTTGTCCGGCGGTATGGAGCGCCGCGTGGCTTTGGCCCGCGCCATCGCCACCGATCCCGAGTTGATAATCTACGACGAACCGTTTGCCGGTCTTGATCCGATCTCGCTCAATACCATCGCCAATCTAATACGTACTTTGAATGACGCGCTGGGCACCACTTCGGTGGTGGTCACCTATGACTTGGCCGAGTCGCTTAAGATTGTCGATTACATCTACTTCCTGCACAACGGCAGCGTGGTGGCGAAGGGTGCAGTGGCCGAGATGCTGGATTCGCAAGATCCTTTTGTGCGCCAGTTTCTCGATGCCAAATCGGAAGGCCCGATCTCGTTCCAATACCCGAGCAAGCCCTATAGCGAAGATCTCAAACTGGCCGTATAAAACGCCAGTCGCTGAAATGATAAGAGCCGCGCAATGCGCGGCTCATCGTTGTACAGCTAAACAGCAGGGCTTAGTAGCGACCCTGTGTCTTGTTGATGTAGTTCGCCAGTTCTTTGCTCTCCTGATTCATGCGCGACAGGTTGACATGCGTGACGTGGAACAGCGCCTGCATCACACGGAATGCCACCCGTGGATATTCATCCAACATCACTTCGAAATCTTTCGGCGTCAGGGTATAGACCGTGGTTGGGCCTATCGCACGCAGCGTCGCTTTGCGCGGTGTCTGTTCGACGAAGGCACGTGTGCCGGCGCATTCGCCTTCCTTCATGGTGTAGACGGTGCTCTCATTGCCCATGGCATCTTTGCTGGTCACGGTCAGCTTGCCTTGCGCCAGCACGAACAGCGTATTGTCAGTGTCACCTTCCTTCACCAAGTAATCGCCATCGTTCAAATGACGCACGCCCATTTTTTCGGCAAGCACGATCGCTTTCTCTTCGGTGAGCTGCGAACCTACCGTTGAATTTCTGACGACTTTGAAATCTGCCTCTTGCTTCATTACTTACTCCTCATATTTTGGTTATCTATTTGGTGCGCGATTCTACTGAAAAACGCATCGTCCAGTCATCGTGCACACATGGCGCGCACATCATCCAAGGCTTGTTTGAGTGCGACTGCTTCAGCGGCACTATTCAAAAAATACAGTACTCTGATCTTGCTGGTGTCGGCCTCATCCATACTCAGGCCCTTGGGATAGCCGTAGCCGTCTGCCATCCAGTAGTCATCCTTGGATGCATCCCAATACGCACCAGCGGAGTTCAGCGCATAGTTGCGCGCGCCGCTTTCTTTCTGCTCCAACATGGCGATAGCGAGATGGTTGCCCTCTTTGAGTTTCTTTTCTTCGACATACACCGCGAAGGTCTGTATGCCGCCCCCATAAGAGGTCACTTTGCCCAATACACCGTAGCTATCGGCGGCGATGGCGGCCAGATCGACAGACGAGCTGACCTTGAAATTCATTCGTGCCGAAATGACATTGCCATGATCGACATGCACACTCTCCTCCACCTGCATGCGGCAACCATCAAAGCGCACCGAGCGCTCTACGCCCTCCGGTAGTCGCTTCTTCATATTCATATCCAGCACCGGCTTGATCAGCAGCTTGGCCGCTACACGTTGTGCGTCCGCCAGCTGGGTATCGCTAGACAGATGCAAACTCTCATCGCTCACCACCGGCATGCTAGGTGTCGCCGCAGTCACCGCGCCGCCTTCCATCAAGCACGCATCGGCTGCGAGCTGCACCATAGAGCCGCCCCTGAGCTTGCAATTATTCAACTGCTCAACCGCACTTGCGGTAGCCAATGGCGCGATGGCAAGTGCCAATAAGGCAGGCCGCAACAACTTGTTAATCATGCTCAGTCTCCGGGGTGAGTTCAAATCTAAAATGCATCGGGCTGACGATTGTATGCCGTCGCTGATGCAGGCTGCATATGATACACACAAGGCACCATCAGCATGTGGCCGCGCGCGTCTCGCGCCGCATTTTGCTCGGCAAAATCTAGCCAAATTCCCGGCGTGTCAACCAAAAATCCGAGCTGGCGTTAATGGGCAGATGGTGGCGACACCGACTAGCGGAGAACAAAATGGGCAGCTTAAGCAACGAATCTTATGAAGAATTCTTAGATCATCTGAAAAGAGCCGGCATCGTTATCTCTAGAGAAGCCGAGCTGCGTGAGCGTTTAGCCGAAGTGCCGCTCTGGCAGACCGCCTTCCAGACCTTGGCCGCCAACGGCAAAGCCATCGGCATCAGTTTTGAAGATCATAGCCAAGGCCGCAACCAAGCCGAAATCGAACAGGCGTTCAAAGAATTTCATTTCCCCGAAAACACCAAAGCCATTTTCTCCGCAAACCTGAAACACTGATTTCTCACGCATTTCGAATAACGATGCGGCGCAGCTTGAACTAGCTGCGCCGCAGTTGTTTCAATCGAGTGCGCGGCTCTTTCAATTTGCGCGTTTATTGCGTTGGGGCTTGCATATCTAGTTTCTCGATAGGCAGTCCGGAGGCTTTCCACTTTTCCATTCCGCCACGCACCACCAGCACAGGGCTAAAGCCGGATTTTTTCAGCAACTCCCAAGCGCGGGGAGCGCGCTGTTCGGCATGGTCGATCACCATGATGGTCTTGCCCTTGTACGGCTCTAGTTCCGTTAAGCGCGACTTCATGCGTCCAAACGGAATGTTGGTCGTGTTGGGCGCGTGGAACTCTTTGTAATCGTCGGCTTCACGAATATCCAACAGCAAGTCGCCAGCAGCTTGTTGCGCGGCAGCCGTTTTGACATCGATAAATTGATCATCCTTAGGGCCGCAGCCTAGCAAAAGCAAAGCGGTCAGTGCGATGAGGCTGCGTTGTATCACATTCATTTCTAGCTCCTTCATGGGGGAGAGTGTTAGCGGTGTCATGACGCGGTCGTGCAAACGTCGAAAGCATAGCATGCCCGTTATCGCTGAAAGCAGCGCCCGAAATAGCGACGCTTTCCTTTTGCATATCGCACTCCATCTTTTAAACTGCCGCAGATCGATTTGATGAAGGTGAACGCTATGAGTGCAAAGGTGGTGGTGATTACCGGCGTCAGCCGCGGACTGGGGCGGGCGATGGCGGAGGAGTTTATCCGGCTCGGACATCGAGTGTTGGGCTGCGGACG
>JAVHRA010000320.1:0-1170 GCA_036171395.1 Gallionella sp.
GATAGAGTTGGGTGTTGGTCAGTTGCATGGCGCGCACTTTAGCAGAATTCAGGCTTATTCCGGCAGGCCTGTAGGCGAGCAGCTTGCAAGCGGACTCACCTTAAGCATGTTTGGCCAACGTGTGCTCAAAGGTCTATACCGAGCTGAGCGCGCACGCCGGCACGGAAGGCATGTTTGATGTCTTGAATCTCGCTTACCGTGTCGGCCATCTGTATCAGACAATCGGGGGCGGCGCGCCCGGTGATGACGACGTGCTGCATCGCCGGGCGGGCGGCAAGGTCTGCACACACTTGTTGCGCGTCTAGATAGCCGTAGTTCAATAAGTAGGTCAACTCATCCAGTACCACCAAATGTAACGAAGTGTCTTGCAAGAAACCTTGCGCTACCTGCCAGCCGTGCTGCGCCGAAGCGATGTCGGCGGCTTTATCTTGGGTGTCCCAAGTAAAGCCATCGCCCAGCACGTGCCATTGCACGCCGAGTTGGGCGCCGAGAAATTTTTCTTCGCCCGTGTCGCGGCGGCTCTTGAGGAATTGCGCCACGCCAACTTTGTGACCATAGCCCAGCGTGCGCGCCACCATACCGAACGCCGAGCTGGATTTTCCCTTGCCGTTACCGGTCAGGATGAGCAGTAACCCCTTGTCCTGATCCGCACGGGCGATAGACGCATCAATCACGGCTTTTTTGCGCGCCATGCGCTTCTGGTGTTGCTCTTGGCTATCTTGCATTGTGGTGCTCCAATTCAAATAAGTTGCGCAGCAGCGTTAAGTCCAGATGCTGCTCCAACGCGTCGGTCAGGCGGTCGATTTCGGCTTCGCGTTTTGCGTGATAGTCCGGTGTGCAAGGTTCGCTAAGCCCCGCCCAGCGCAACAAGGCATCGCTGGCGGTATTTGATTCGAACAAACCATGCACATAAGTGGCCAATATCTGGCCGTCGTCCGAGATCGCACCATCCGCACCGTGTTCAAGTTGCAACGCGGGTCGCAATAGCGCGTTTCCGGTCGAGATGCCCGCATGGATCTCATAACCAGAGACGGGTGTATCTCCCGCAATCAAATGCCCGCTCACGTTGCGCAGTTGTTTTTCGGCGGACAGTGTGGTGGTCAGTTCTAGTAGACCCAGTCCTGCACTGCTGCCAGCCACGCCTTCGCTGCCCGATGGGTCGTGGATAGC
>JAVHRA010000321.1:0-5206 GCA_036171395.1 Gallionella sp.
CATAGAACGCGTCAAGCAAGAGTTAGTAGCTGAAGGTGTCGTGCCTGAAGATTGGGGTGGCGATGCAATGTTCATCGAAGTGTCCTCCAAATCCGGCCAAGGTATAGATCAGTTGTTGGAAGGTGTGCTGTTGCAGGCAGAAGTGTTGGAACTCAAAGCACCTCGCCTCAGCAATGCCAAAGGTCTGGTCATTGAAGCGCGTTTGGACAAGGGTAAGGGGCCAGTTGCAACTGTGCTGATTCAGTCTGGTACGATGAAACGCGGCGATGCCGTGCTGGTCGGTTCGGTGTTTGGTCGTGTCCGTGCGATGTTGGATGAGAATGGCAAGGCAATTGCGGAAGCGGGCCCGTCTATACCAGTCGAGATTCAAGGTTTGTCTGAAGTTCCGGCTGCCGGTGAAGAGCTGATGGTGCTGAACGATGAGAAGCGTGCCCGTGAGATCGCCCTGTTCCGTCAAGGCAAATACCGGGGTGTGAAGTTGGCTCAACAGCAGGCTGCCAAGCTTGAAAATATGTTCGAGCAGATGTCCGAGGGCGAAGTGCGGACCTTGTCTCTGATCGTTAAGTCAGATGTGCAGGGTTCTGCGGAAGCAATCGCACAATCTTTGCAGAAATTATCTACTGCCGAAGTCAAAGTGAATCTGATCCATGGTGGGGTAGGTGCGATCAGTGAGTCCGACATCAACTTGGCTCTGGCATCAAAGGCTATCGTGATTGGCTTCAATACGCGTGCCGATGCTGCTGCGCGTAAGTTGGCTGAATCTGCAGGTGTAGATATCCGTTACTACAACATCATCTATGCCATGGTCGATGAGATCAAAGCCGCATTGTCCGGCATGTTGGCACCGGAGAAACGCGAGAGCGTGATGGGGATGGTCGAAGTGCGTCAAGTATTTACCGTCTCCAAGATCGGCACTATCGCCGGTTGTATGGTACTGGAGGGTATCGTCAAGCGCGGCGCGAGAGTACGTGTGTTACGCAACAATGTGGTGATACACGATGGCGAACTGGACTCGTTGAAGCGTTTCAAAGATGACGTCAAGGAAGTCAAGAATAACTTCGAATGTGGTCTGTCCTTGAAGGGTTATAACGATCTGGAAGTGGGTGATAAGCTGGAGGCCTACGAGATCATTGAGGTTGCACGCGCACTGTAATGGCTAATTACGCACGTACCGATAGGGTGGGGCAGCAAATGCAACGTGAGGTTGCCGAGCTGATCCGGCTGGAGATAAATGATCCGCGCGTTCGTTTAGTCACGATCACGGGAGTGGAAGTGGCAGGGGATTATTCGCACGCCAAGATATTTTTTACTCGGCTTGATGGTAAGCACGCTGAGGCACAAGAGGGATTGGATAGAGCCAGTGGATTTTTGCGCAAGCAACTCTCACGCAGCCTGAAGTTACGCATCATGCCGCAACTGCATTTTGTCTATGACGCATCTGTGGAGCGCGGCAGTACTTTGTCGCAGCTCATCGATCAAGCCGTCGCTAGCGACAAGAATCTCCCTGATAACGCCGAGTAATTTATATGGCGCGTACCTACCGTCCGTTAGACGGTGTCCTGTTGTTCGATAAACCTTTGGAATTGAGTTCCAACATCGCTCTGCAAAAAGTGCGACGTTTGTTCCAGGCCGAGAAGGCAGGTCACACCGGCACACTCGATCCACTCGCGACAGGCTTGCTGCCGATCTGTTTTGGCGAGGCGACTAAATTCTCGAATGCATTGTTGGATGCGGATAAGACCTATCGTGCCACAGTGAGACTAGGGCAGACCACCGCCACGGGGGATGCTGAGGGTGAGGTATTAAGTACACACGAAGTGCACGTCACGCAGCAGCAATTAGATGAAGTGTTAGCAAAGTTTCGTGGCCTGTCGCAGCAACTGCCGCCTATGTATAGCGCGCTCAAGCACGCCGGCAAGCCACTCTATGAATATATTCGTGATGGTGTGACTATAGAACGCGAGTTGCGCGACATCTACATTCATGAGTTGGTGTTGCATAGCTTCAATGGTGAGTCGCTGGACATTAGTGTGCGTTGCAGTAAAGGCACATACATCCGTACCTTGGGTGAAGATATAGGTGCGGCCTTGGGTTGCGGTGGGCATCTCACTGCGCTGCGCCGTACCGCCATTGCCCATTTTGATCTTCAAGCCGGCTATACCCTGGCGCAACTCAGTGATATGAGCGAAGTCGAACGGCTTGTTAGTCTGATGCCAGTCGATAGTCTGATGCCGGATATGCCCAAGTTGCAGTTGGACGAGGTGCAAGTCAAGCGTATGGGGCAGGGGCAGCGATTGGGTTTGGACACCGGCTTGCCGGACGGCAAAGTGAGCCTCTACGGTCCGCTGGGCTTTGTCGGAGTGGGGCTGTTGCAGGGCCGCCGTCTGGCAGCAGAACGTTTGTTATCCAGTATCGCTAAACAAGCGGCAACGACCTCGGCCCCATAAAAATTTGGGGTTGAGTATTCAAGGCATTCAGGGTTAGAATGCGCAACTTTTTTTAGGAGTGTAAAACCAATGGCAATTACAGCCGCGCAAAAAGCGCAAATCGTTACTGACTTTCAACGCGCAAAGAGCGATACCGGTTCCCCCGAAGTTCAAGTGGCTTTGATTACCGCACGTATCACTTACCTGACTGAGCATTTTAAAGACAATGCCAAAGATCACCATTCCCGTCGCGGCCTGCTGCGTCTGGTTAGCCGTCGCCGCAAGCTGCTTGATTACCTCAAGCGTGAGAACGATGCGAGCTATCGCACCTTGATCGAACGCTTAGCGATTCGTAAGTAAAGTAGTGCAAGCCGGGTCGCGATAGCGGCCCGTGTTGTTTTGGCGGTCCTATCTATTTGGCGCAGCGTTGCGCCATGTCACGTTTAAGGGGTTATCTTGAGTCACTATAAAAAATCGTTCGCCTACGGCAATCAACAACTGACTATCGAAACCGGCGAGATTGCACGTCAAGCAACGGGTGCTGTGATGGTCAGTATGGGTGATACCGTGGTGCTGGTTACCGTGGTTGGTAAGCAGGATGTCAAGCCAGAGCAAGATTTTTTCCCATTGACAGTTGATTATCAGGAAAAAACTTATGCTGCCGGTAAGATTCCTAGTGGTTTCTTCAAGCGCGAAGGCCGTCCTTCTGAAAAAGAGATTTTGACGTCACGTCTGATCGATCGCCCGCTGCGTCCCTTGTTCCCCGAGAGTTTTTACAACGAAGTGCAAATCGTTGCGACCGTGATGTCGTCGGATAGCGAGATTGATTCGGATATCCCCGCAATGATTGGTGCATCCGCAGCTTTGGCGATTTCCGGTATCCCTTTCGACGGCCCCATCGGTGCTGCTCGCGTCGGTTACGCGGGCGGCAAATACCTGCTCAATCCGACTGCGACTGAACTGAAGACATCGCAACTGGATCTGGTTGTGGCGGGTACTGATAATGCAGTACAGATGGTTGAATCCGAAGCGCAACAGTTGTCCGAAGAGATTATGTTGGGCGCGGTGATGTTTGGTCACGAGCAGATGCAAGTTGTGATCCAGGCGATCAACGAGATGGCAGATGCGGTCGGTAAAGACGAATGGAATTGGGTGCCTCCAGCGAAGAACGAGTCTTTGATTGCGCGTATTTCGGCATTGGCTGAAGTTGAGCTACAGCAAGCGTATGCGATCCGTTCTAAGCAAGAACGCACCATGGCAATTTCGGCCATCCAAAGCAAGGTAGTGGCGGCAGTGACGGCTGATTTTGCCGATGTGGAAAAGAATCAAGTGAACGATCTTTTCAGTGCGCTGGAAGCCAAGATTGTGCGTGGTCAGATTCTGAGCGGTGAGCCGCGTATCGATGGTCGTGATACACGCACCGTGCGTCCTATCACCATCCGCAACGGCGTGCTGCCACGCACCCACGGTTCATCTTTGTTCACCCGTGGTGAGACCCAGGGCATCGTGGTCGCCACCTTGGGTAGTTTGCGCGATGCGCAAAAGCTGGACGATCTGCAAGGCGAGCGTTCTGATCGTTTCATGTTGCATTACAACTTCCCTCCGTATTCCACTGGCGAGACAGGTCGCGTTGGTACGCCTAAGCGCCGCGAGATTGGCCACGGTCGTTTAGCCAAGCGTGCCTTGATTGCGGTATTGCCCAGCGAGGAAGACTTCGGTTATGCCATCCGTGTCGTGTCCGAAATCACTGAATCGAACGGTTCTAGCTCGATGGCATCGGTATGCGGTGGCTGCTTGTCTTTGCTAGATGCGGGTGTACCGCTCAAGGCACATGTGGCTGGTATCGCCATGGGCCTGATCAAAGATGGTAACCGCTTCGCCGTGCTGACCGATATTTTGGGTGATGAAGATCATCTGGGGGATATGGACTTCAAGGTGGCTGGTTCGGAGAACGGTGTGACTGCGTTGCAGATGGATATCAAAATCAATGGCATCACGCGCGAAATCATGCAGGCTGCGTTGTCGCAGGCGCGCGAAGGTCGCATGCACATCTTGGGGCTGATGAAGGCTTCTATGCCTAGTGCCCGCACTGAAGTTTCTGAGTTCGCACCACGTATGATCAAGATGAAAATTAATCCTGAGAAGATTCGTGATGTGATCGGTAAGGGGGGGGCGGTGATACGCGCGCTGACTGAAGAGACAGGTACGACTATCGATATCGATGAAGCGGGCAACATCACCATCTCTTGCGTGAGCAGCGAAGGGGGTGCGTTGGCACAACAGCGTATCGCGGACATTGTCGCTGATGTTGAAGTAGGTAAGGTCTACGAAGGTCCAGTGGTTAAGTTATTGGACTTTGGTGCTCTGATCAACATTCTGCCGGGTAAGGATGGTTTGTTGCATATCTCACAAATCGCACATGAACGCGTAGCAGCCGTAACTGATCATCTAAAAGAAGGCCAGATTGTTAAGGTCAAACTGCTGGAATTGGATGATAAAGGTCGTATGAAGTTGAGCATGAAAGCTTTGTTGCCTCAACCTGCAACTGCGGTACATCCGACTACGGAAGCTTAGTCAGTCGAGTCCCTGAAAAAGCCCCACCCGAGTAATCGGGTGGGGCTTTTTCATCTTACCGTTGGCCAAAAACTATCGCGTCCACGACAAAAAATAACGGCTGAACTTTGCAGTGTCAGCCGTTAGGGTGTCATTGTGGACAGGTTGCTTACCCGCAATGTGGAGAGGCGATAGTTCTATTACTTTGCGACTTGTCTTTCTCTAAT
>JAVHRA010000322.1:0-1166 GCA_036171395.1 Gallionella sp.
TCCACGGTACTTGGGACAATCTGGTGCCGGTAGAAATGGCAAAACGTCTTTATGCTGCAGCGCCGGGCCCCAAGTCTATGACACTTATTGAAGGCGGCGGCCACAATAACAGCGGTAGCATAGGCTGGGTGGAGTACCGCGATGCGCTGTCAGTATTCATCGATAAATATAGCCAACCATGAAGATTGCCGTATGCAGTACCCAATCCCATGACCGCCTGTTTCTCGGCGCAGCCAATGCGGCTGGAGCACATCAACTGACCTTCTTCGACTCTCATCTAAACGAGGAGACACGCCATATCGTGGCGGGTTTTCCAGCGGTATGTGTATTCGTCAACGACACCTTAAACGCCGCAGTGCTGAATAGTCTGGCTGAGCAGGGCACGCGGCTGATCGCCTTGCGCTGCGCAGGTTTCAACAATGTGGACGTGACTGCAGCCAGTGCACTGGGTTTGCGTGTGGTCAGGGTGCCGGCGTATTCACCGCATTCGGTGGCTGAGCACAGTGTTGCGCTGATGATGGGGCTAAATCGTCACTTGCCGCGTGCTTATAACCGAGTGCGCGACGGCAACTTCTCGCTGGATGGACTATTGGGCTTTGAATTACGCGGCAAGACTGTGGGCATCATAGGCACGGGCCGTATCGGTATCGCGCTGGCGGAGATATTACGCGGCTTCGGTTGTCGCCTTATCGCGTATGATCCGTTCCCCAATGCGGAGTGCAAGGCTCTGGGTGTGAACTATGTGAGCTTGGCCGAACTATATGCGGCCAGCAACATCATCAGTCTGCATGCGCCGCTTAGCCAGGCGACCCTGCATCTCATCGATGCGGCTGCTTTGGCGCAGATGAAGGATGGCGTGATGCTGATCAATACCAGTCGCGGTGCGGTGATCGACACGGCGGCGGTGATAGACGGCTTGAAGTCAGGCAAAGTGGGCTATCTCGGGTTGGACGTTTACGAGCAAGAAGGCGATCTGTTCTTTCAGGATCTCTCCAATCAAGTCATACAAGACGATATGTTCGAGCGGTTGCTGACTTTTCCGAATGTGCTTATCACTGGTCACCAAGGATTCTTCACGCATGAAGCGTTGTCGAGCATCGCGCAGACCACCTTACAAAATATCAGCCTGTTCGAGCAGAACGGGCAATGTCAAAACGAAGTTACTA
>JAVHRA010000323.1:0-5160 GCA_036171395.1 Gallionella sp.
TGCACTCTATCGTGGCTTCTGACTTTGCGATGTCGCAACAGCCAGGCTGGCACGTGACTTCCTTCCCACCTTACTTTGTGGCGGGTGCGTTGTACTCGGGTTGTGCCGCAATCATCACGCTGTTCATTATCTTGCGTTACACCTTCAAGTTTGAAGAGTACATGACGTTGTCGATCTTGAAAAAGACAGTGCGGCTAACTTTCGCGATTGCTATGGTGTGGACTTATCTCAACGCTGTCGAATTTGCATCAGTCTGGTATAGCCATGATGTGGCGTCGAAGGAAGTGCTGATACAGAAAGCAACGGGTCCGTATGCCATAGCTTGGTGGGGCATGATCTTCTGCGGTTCTATCGTGCCTTTGATCCTCGCATTCAAGCGTTTCCAAACCAACATCCCCGTGTTGTTGGTGACTTCGTTGCTGCTTAACTTGGGTATGTGGTTAGAGCGTTGGATGATTGTTGCACCGACCTTCTCGCATGGTTACTACCCCTGGACATGGGACCATGATCAATGGCCATCATGGGTACAGTGGGGCATGGTATTCGGTAGTTTTGGCTGGTTTACTTTGTTGTTTATGGTGTTCTGTAAGGTATTCCCTTCCGTCTCCATGTACGAAGTCAAGGAAATGGTTTACCACCGTAGCTTGGCAAGCAAGAAACTGGAAGTTTCTGGCGCTCAAGAATCAGTAGAAGGAGCACACTAAATGAGCAAACGTCATTTATTGGCTGTATTCAGCAATTTTGAAGAAGCTGAAGCAGTCGTCAAAGAGCTGCGCAATACGTCCATCAAGGGCTTCGACGCAAATGAGGATATGGTAGTCAAGTCACCTATCGAACATCCTGAGGTAGAAGAGTTCTTGGGCGACAAGCCTGTGTATGTGCAATGGTTCACCTTGTTCGGCGCATTGATGGGTGGCTTGTTGGGTTTCTTCCTGATCTCGGGCGCGCAAGCGAACTTCTACGCGCAGATCAAGGGTGGTAAGCCTATCGTGCCATTCCCGCCCAACTTCGTGTTGACATACGAGATGTTCATTCTGGGTGGCGTGTTCATCACCATCTTGGGCTTCTTGGTCTGCGCCGGTTTGCCAGCACGTCGCTCACCGTTGTACACCGCGAAGGTGTCTGAAGATCAGGTCGCTTTGTTGGTCAAAGCGGATGAGGAGTCTGCTGGTGTGCTGAAAGCGATCTTTACCAAGCATGAAGCATTAGAAATTCAAGAAGAGGCAGGGAAATGAGAAAATTATCCTTAGCAGTGGCGTTGTTAGTGGCACCGACTTTTGCTCAGGCATGGCCGTGGTCGCAAGATATGGCAAACACCATCAGTATCAAGCCGCAAGAAAGTGTTGATGGCAAACAACCCGGCATGCAGCCATTTCCTAAGCGTTCTGTGCCGGTGAAAGGCACTGCCGTATTCGTCAAGGATATGGAAGCCGCGCGCAATATGGCGAATCCGGTCGCGGCGAATGAGCAGTCCGTCGCGCAAGGTCAGCAGTTGTTCAATATTTATTGCACGCCTTGCCACGGTCAGTCCGGTACGGGTGATGGCTTGGTTGGCGCGAAACTGATTATGAAGCCGTGGAATCTGACCAGCAGTAACGACATGCATCCGTGGAATACCAAAGATTATCCAGATGGCTACATCTTTGGTTACATGACCTTGGGTGGTGCGGTGATGCCAAGTTATGCAAACGACCTCTCCGCAACTGAGCGTTGGCATGTGGTCAACTATGTGCGTAAGGTCTTGCAAAAAGCTCAGCCTGCGGCGGCTGCTCAGGCGAAATAGGAGACAACGAAATGGAATACAGTAATTGGGCAGTCCTGACAGTCAACTTCGTTGTTGTGCTGTCTCTGGCTTTGGGTGGTGTGGCATTGTGTTCGGTGTTGCATTTGGTTAACGCTAAATGGCGTTTCGAAGTAAGACATCTAGCGGCATCTTTGTTTGCTTTGTTCCCACTGGCATTCGTGCTGCTGATTGTGCTGCTAGTCGGCGGCGAGCACACCTTCCCTTGGTGGAATGCGCATGACCACGGTGAGTACCACATGCCGGGATGGTATCAGCCACACTGGCTGATCGCACGCGAAGTCATCGGCATGTTGTTCATGATGGCTTTGTATTGGGTGTTCATCAAACGCCAATCGGTGAGCGAACGCAGTCCAGAAGACGCTTTGCGTTTTCACCATGTTGCAACTTGGATCCCGTTCTTCTTCGTGCTGTACAGCACCATGGTCGCTTGGGACTTCGAGATGACACTGGTGCCGCATTGGCATAGTGCGATCTATGGCATGCAACAGTTCATCAGTAACTTCGGCATGTTCCTGGCATTCCTAGTGGTATGGATTTATGCACTCAACACGCGTGGGCGTCTGTTACGTCCAGTTCCAGAGAAAATCTACAACTACATCGCGCAGATGTTGCTAGCCTTTACATTACTGTGGATCTACACCTTTGATGCTCAATATCTGACTATCTGGTACGGCAATATTGGTGACGAAACTGATCGCGTATTTGGCATGCAAGACGGTGATTACGCCTTCTTGTGGTGGTCTATGTTGGCTTTGAAATTCGTTGTGCCATTCGCAACCTTCTGTTTCCCCGGCCCACGCCACAATCCAACTGCGATCAATGCAGTCGCGATTTGCATCATCGTTGGTACGCTGTTTGAGCGCTATGTATGGATAGGGGGTATCAATGGTACTGGCTCTTATCCTGTCGTGGCAGCGGTGTTGGTAAGTTCAGCGGTTGCCGCAGTAGGTTATTTCTCCGTTCGCATGTTGATGCAACGTACACAATTGATTAGAGGTAAGTGGTAAATGATGAGATTGTATTCGGGGACTACCTGTCCCTACAGCCACCGCTGTCGTATCGTGCTGTTTGAAAAGGGCATGGACTTCGAGGTGATAGACGTCGACTTGCAGAACAAGTCGGAGGATGTTGCCGCCATCAATCCTTATAACAAGGTGCCAGTGCTGGTTGAGCGCGATCTCATTTTGTACGAGGCGAACATCATCAATGAATATATTGATGAGCGTTTTCCTCATCCACAGTTGATGCCGCCTGATCCAGTATTGCGTGGCCGTACCCGTCTGTTCCTGCACCGCTTTGAACAAGAGTTGTACAGCCATGTGGACGTGATCGAGCAAGGCGTAGCTAAGACAGCTGATAAATCTCGTATCGCGATTCGCGATAACTTGACCCAGTTGTCGCAGATACTGACTAAGCAGAAGTTTCTGCTGGGTGATGAGTTCTCGATGCTGGATGTGGCGATTGCGCCTTTGCTGTGGCGTTTAGACCGTTATGGCATCCAGATGAGCAAGGATGCAGCTCCAATGATGAAATATGCAGAGCGTATCTTCTCTCGTCAGGGCTTCATTGATGCGCTGACTTCACCAGAAAGAGCGATGCGTAAGTGAGTGAATTGTCCACCCGTCCTTACTTGATCCGTGCGATCTACGAATGGTGTGTGGACAGTGCACTAACTCCTTACTTAGCGGTAAAGGTTAATGAGCAGACCGAAGTTCCGGCTGCGTATGTCAAGGATGGCGAGATTGTGCTCAGTCTAAGTGTCACAGCAGTACGTGACTTGGAGTTGGGGAATGAGTACATCACCTGCACTGGAAGATTTGGCGGTTCGCCGTTCAATCTGATCATACCGGTAGGGGCCGTCATCGGTATCTTCGCCAAAGAAAATGGGCAAGGCTTAATGTTTCAGGCCGAAGACACGCCTAATCCACCGCCACCGATAGAAAAAGTAGACAAGCCCGCAGTGCAAAGGCCTACGTTGAAAATCGTTAAGTAAGACAGCAATAATAAAAAAGCCGCAACAAGTGCGGCTTTTTTACGTCTGTACTACAGCTCAATTATGCACGCAGCGTAGCATGCATCTTGCTCATGGCCTTCTGTTCGATTTGCCGGATGCGCTCTGCGGAGACCTTGAATTCAGCCGCCAGTTCGTGCAGCGTGGCGGCATCGTCTTCACGTAACCAACGTGCCTCGACGATGCGACGGCTACGTTCATCCAAGCTAGCCAAAGCATTTGCCAAGCCAGTGGTTTGTTGGTGTAGTGCTTGGTTGCTTTCAAGTATCTGTGATGGCTCATGATCCGCTGTGTCAGCCAGATATTGAATCGGTGCATAAGCCTCTTCCTCGTCGCTGCCGTTGCCTTCCATGGCTAATTCATGCCCGGCAAAGCGCACCTCCATATCCACCACGTCATGTTCGGAGACATTGAGTTGCTGTGCAATCTCGGCTACCTGGTGAGGATGCAAAGGTTCCAAGCCTTGTTTAAGGCTGCGCAGATTGAAGAACAGTTTCCGTTGCGATTTCGTGGTGGCAATCTTGACCATGCGCCAGTTACGCACCACGAACTCCTGTATCTCAGCGCGTATCCAGTGCAAGGCAAAAGAAACCAAGCGTACACCACGATCCGGGTCATAACGCTTAACGGCCTTCATCAGACCAATATTGCCTTCTTGGATAAGGTCGGCTTGTGGCAGGCCATATCCGGCATAGCCGCGTGCGACACTGACCACGACGCGCAGGTGCGACAGCACCAGCTGCTTGGCGGCATCCAAGTCACTGTGCAATTTCAAGCGTTGCGCCAAGGACAATTCTTCCTCGGCGCTTAGGATAGGGAAGCGATTGACGGCTTGGACATAACTTTCCAAGCTGCCTAAAGCAGATGGCATCGGTAGGTTTATCATCGTTGCGTTCATAGTCATACTCCTTGCAGGTATTTTAGCACTCGCGCCGTGAGAGTGCCAAACCTGAAGTTAGTTCGCACGCAAGGTTGAAGAGTTAGGACTAGCGGGGTTCTATCTGGGTAAGGTGGCGCGCCACGGACAGCCAAGCGCCCAGCCAGCCGAGGTAGAGCGAGAAAAGAAGGAGGGCCAGGCTGTCACCCCAACTCAAGGAGTGCAAGGTGAACTGACTGGCGTAGAGCTGAGACAGCGCGCTTAAAGGCTCATTCAAGACTAACAGGCTGACCGTGATGATGAAGTAGGCTGCGAGGCCGCCCATGAGACCTTGTAGCGCGCCAAAATATAGAAAAGGTCGGCGGATGAAACCGTCCGAAGCGCCTATCAGTTTGGCCACTTCAATCTCGTCACGCTGCGTCAATATCTGCAAGCGTATGGTGTTAAAGGTAATCGCAATCAGAGCCA
>JAVHRA010000324.1:0-5149 GCA_036171395.1 Gallionella sp.
AAGTTCTTTACACCAAGCAGCCACTAGCGGTTGCACTTCGAACTTGAATCTGCGGTTGTTAAGATCACAGGCTTTCTTCGCCCCCTAATATAACGTGCCGAAAACTATACTTGGCAGACGTCAGGCACTCCCCAATACACATGAAAAAATCATCGTTGAATATCGCAAATCTCCTTTTCACACTCTTCAGTGCCTGCATCGCGACTGGTGCCGATGCGACCGAGGCTGCCAAGACTGATATCACCGTAAGTGGTACGTTGGCCTTGGTGAGCAATTATGTCTGGCGTGGACAGAGTCAGACGTGGGGAAACCCAGCCCTGCAATTCGGTGTGGAGGCGGGTCATGTGTCTGGGGCATATGCCGGGTTCTGGACTTCCAATGTATCTGACCAATGGGTACCTGGCACGCGAATTGAAACGGATTGGTACGCTGGAGTGCGAGGCAATCTGCCCGCTGCGTTATCCAATTTGGGTTACGAAGTGAATCTTAACTATGCCTATTTTCCCGGTGGTGATTTCAACAAGACCGGCTTCGCACTGCCTTCCTCATCACCCAATACCGTGGAGCTCTCTTCCGCGATCAGCCACCATTGGCTGACGCTACGGGGCGGTACTGTGCTGACCAAATTCTACGGTTGGGATACCAGCAACTCTAGCCCGGGTGGTTTCGCGGGCGATCCTACGGCAGGTGTCACGGGCAGCACCAAGGGTTCTTATTTCATGCAGGCCGATGTCAGTAAAGAGCTGGCACCAACTTGGAAACTGCTGGCGCAAGTTGGGCATCAGGCCATCAGACACAGCACGGGCTTGAGTTGGAGTTACTACAAACTCGGGGTGAGTAAATCTATGCAAGATTGGAGTACTAGTTTGGACTATAGTGCGAGCAGTGAACCTAAGGCTTTCAGGGATTTTGTAGGTTTGAAGAATAATGGTTCTATCTATAGTGCGGCCAAGCCCGCAGTCGTATTCTCCATCACCAAAAACTTCTGATGTGATCGGGTCGATAAGTTTCCTTTTTGGATAAATATGAACGTCGGACGCAGGCTTATGTTGATCGTTACCACCAGTGTGGCACTGGTGACGATACCCACGGCTGGCATCATCTACTATTTTGCCAAGCAGAATATGATGGTGAACAAGGCCATTAATCTTGTTGGTGAAACCAAGTCCTTGGTTGTGAACTACTCGCAAGACTTAGCACAAGCGGAGCCCAGTCTTAGATCACTTACCCGATATTTGAGTAAAGCAATTTCTGCACCTCCGGAAGAGCATGAGGATGCCGCGTTTGCGGCTATGGTGCATCACGATGCCGATGGTGCGTGGCGGAGCCGGCGCGAAGGTTTCGATGGCAGTATCGAGGCGGGCGTGTTCCTGCCATCGGATGCACCATTAGACGCGGCGCAGAAGCGATTGCATATCCGCAGCAAACACATTCTTGATGTGTTCGGTGGTTCGATCACAACACCTTTCACCAATGTGTGGCTATTAACGCACGGCAAGACCGAAGTCATACAGGATCACGGGGTACCAGATTTCGTGCAGCAGATGGCTGCTGATACGGACTACACCAAGACCGACTGGGTAACCTTGGGTAGTCCGGCGGTCAATCCTGAGCGTGGTTTGCGTTGGACGCCTCCATTGTTCGATCCGGTACCCAAGAGTTGGATGGTGAGTGCCATCATGCCGCTCGACGTGCAGGGACATTGGATAGGTACGGTAGGACATGACATTTATCTTGAGAACGTATTCCCATTGTTATTCAAACCTAGTCAGCGCTATGCCGGCGAGGTCAATTTGCTGCTCGACGCACATGCCAATTTCATATTGGCAGGCCCTTGGCAGCATGAATTGGAGGCCAATCCGGAAAGCTTCAAGCCCGACCTGAGTCGCGAGACTGGACTTGCCAAATTGCTGGCGGCCAAGCTGGATGTGGAGCCACGTACTTTCAACGAGGAGGTGTCGATTCAGGGCCGCCAATATTTGGCAGTCGGAGCGATCATGCAACCGATGGGCTGGCATTATTTCAGGTTGCTCCCTACCGATGATGTGCTGGCACCTATGCGGAGATTGGTCATTGAGTTGGCGTCCATCGTGCTGGTGATGGGGCTCCTCATTGGTCTGTTGATCGAGATGGCCGCCAAACGCAATTTCGTCATGCGGCTGCAAAAACTGGCACAGACGGTGCGAGCCTATGGACACGGAGATTTGAAAGCGCGTTCCAGACTGAGTGGTCATGATGAGATCTCATTGACCTCGCGCGAGTTCGATGCCATGGCCGACCAGTTGGAAGCGACACTAGGGGCAATCCCTGATCTGTTTTTCGAGCTTGGTTTGGACGGACGTTATTATGTCGTTCACGCTAACAAGCCAGAACAATTGATCACTTCCCGTGAAAATCTGATCGGTCGTACTATCTACGATGTGTTGCCGGCAGATGCTGCAGCTATCTGTACTACTGCTTTGCAAGAAGCGAATGAGCAGGGCAGGTCATATGGCAAACAGTTCTTATTGGCTTTGCCTCAAGGCTCCTTATGGTTCGAGCTTTCAGTAGCCAAGAAAGAGGGTCATAAGGACAGTGATCCGCATTTCATCGTGCTGTCCCGAGACATCACCGAGCGCAAACTGATAGAGCAATCCTTGCAACGTGAGAACGAGAAGAACATCGTGCTGCTGCGCAATGCCAGCGACGGTATAACCATCATGGATTACGACGGCAGGATAGTCGAAGCGAGTGACTCTTTCTGTGACATGTTGGGCTACAGTCGCCAAGAGGTCATCGGGATGCACGTCTCGCAATGGGATGCGGGCTTTAAAGATGCGGATGAGCAGATGCATGTGGTTAGGCAACAGTTCGAGAGCCCCTTGCGCGTGCAGTTCAGGACTCGCCATATGCGTAAAGATGGCAGCGTTTACGATGCTGAAGTCAGTGGTCTGCCCCTTATGCTAGAAGGCCGACCAGTGTTGTTCAATACTACCCGCGACATCACGGAAAGCTTGCGTGCCGAGGCGCATCAGCGTGTCGCCGCGACCGCCTTTGAATCGCATGAAGGCATGATGATCACGGATGCCGATACGGTGATATTGCAGGTCAATCAGGCCTTCACCGCGATCACTGGTTATAGTGCTGAAGAGGCCGTTGGCAAAAAACCTAGTTTCTTGCGTTCGGGACGACATGATGCGGCGTTCTATTCCACGATATGGGCAAGCATCAATACGACCGGTTCCTGGAAAGGCCAGGTATGGAACCGACGCAAGAATGGCGAGAACTATCCCGAGCACCTGACCGTCACTGCGGTACATGACCAGAATGGTGTGATTACCAATTATGTTGGCTCGCTAATAGATAGTACTGACAGGCAGCAGGCGATGGACAAATTGCGCGCCACTGCTGTAGAGCTGGAGTATGCCTATGCCCAGATCAAAGATGAGCGTGAGCGTCTGGCTGAGCGTGTCGAGGAGCGTACTGCGCAACTCAAATATGCCAATCAGGCTAAGGATTCATTCCTTGCCACGATGAGCCACGAGATACGCACGCCCTTGGGCGGTTTACTGGGCATGATAGAGTTACTCAGCATCTCCAAACTTACGGATGAACAGAGGATGCAGTTGACGGTTGCTCAAACGTCGGGCAAGAACCTCTTGCGTATCGTCAATGACATCCTAGATTGGTCCAAGATAGAGGCGGGCAAACTGGAGTTGGCGTTGAGTGAAGCCTCTCTAGTGGAGATGCTTGCTGAGGTGGTTAATACCTACTCGCAAATGGCGTCCGTGAAAAACATCACGATAAGCTTGGAGACCGATCTGCAACTGAACGAAAGGCATCTGTTCGATCCATTGCGCGTATCCCAGATACTCAATAACTTCACCAGCAATGCCGTTAAGTTCACCGCACAAGGGAATATTGTGATCAGTGCGCGACGCATCGCGCGTCATGTGAACTATGAGACCGTGCGCTTCAGTGTTCAGGATAGTGGTGTCGGTATAGACAAGGAGCATCAGGGCCGGTTGTTCCAGCACTATGAACAGGCAACCGCTGACACGGCGCGTATGTATGGGGGTACGGGATTGGGGCTGGCCATCTGTAAGCGTCTAGCCGAACTGATGGATGGGACACTTAGTGTGGAAAGTTCGCCGGGAAAAGGCTCGACATTCAGTTTCACTTACAGTATGCCGGTGGCTAAGGAGGCGATAATTGACGAGGATGCGCAAGCTCAGCAACCCCATGTGTCGAAAATTGTTGTGGCTGCTGGAGAGGACGCCGTGGCGTTCGCGGATCGCAATCTGACTATCCTCATCGTCGACGACCATCCCATTAACCGTATGCTCCTTAAACAGCAACTCGAGCTGCTAGGTCTTCGGGTAGAAGCAGCTGCGGATGGTGCGATCGCATACGCAATGTGGCAAAGCTCTCATTTCGACCTCATCATCACCGATTGCCATATGCCGCAGATGAGCGGTTATGAGTTGGCCAGCAGTATCAGGGATCTTGAGCAGCAAGCGGGCGTAGGGCGTATACCGGTCATCGCGTGGACCGCCAATGTCCTTGCCGAAGAGGAGGAGCGTTGTGCCAAAGCCGGCATGAACGATATGCTCACCAAGCCCACCGAACTCGCTTTATTGCGGGACACTTTGCTCAAGTGGTTGGGATAGAGAGACGGTGAGGGCGGTGCTTAGCTCCCCTGATTGCGGTATCCATTCCCTCGCGTTTTAACGTCGCTCATCTTTAATCGTGCGCTACCTTAGCAAGTCATAGATATGGCATCTCAAAAGCAATATTCAATCATTTGACTTAATCAAACGACTGAATTAACCTGCCTGACCATTTTTCCCGAGGCGCGCGATGACAGTCAAAAAAGAAGTAGCTTGTCCGCTGATGCAAGCGGCGCAGCGCTTGTTCGGCTATCAGCCCAGCAGCAACGATGAGACGCGCTGGCGCGTGTTGCAGGCGGCGATGGAGGTGTTTGCCGAGGCTGGCTATCATGCCGCTACCACCCGTGCCATCTGTAGCCGTGCGCAGGTCAATCTCGCTTCCATCCATTACCACTTTGGCGACAAGGCGGAGTTATACCGCGAGGTGTTCAGGCTGCCCTTTCTAGCCGAGCGCAACACTTTTGCTGCATTGGACATCACCCAGATTAAACTCGCGGAAG
>JAVHRA010000325.1:0-5106 GCA_036171395.1 Gallionella sp.
GTAGCGGGTGCGACTTGGCATGAGCAGCAAAAGCATGGCGTGTTTCAAAGGGTACTTTGGGATCACCGTAACATGATCCCGCTGGAAGTCGAGACTGGCACGCTTAACGGTTCAGTCTATAAGCGCGTGAGTGTGATACTCCAGCCCCTCCACGATAACGACATGCCGTGGCAGCATTTGTCAGGATATGCCGCCAGGGAATATGCAGATTTCTTGGACTAACCGGGTCGTCAGCAACGCACGAAAAACGCCTTGGGTAACCAGGGCGTTTTGCATTTCACCTATGCTAATTTTGCTACAACCATATGGCCTGTGCGGATATGGGGCTGGGAATTGCTCCCGTTTTCCCCTTGTGTTTAGCCCTTAACTTGCGTCTCAGCTTGTTATCTTGCAGCTGTCCCAGTCCGCTGGAATCGCACACGCAAGGAGCTGATATGTCCACACATGCCAAGATTAGATTGGTCAACGATGAGAACGAAGCGCATATCGCCGAGGCTTTGGCCATACAAGAGGCGCGTGCGCGCTTTGATGCCGAGAACCAAGCCGAGCTTTCCGCACAGGCGCGTGCCCGTGCCGATGCTCATGCGCGTGCCGTCGCATTGGCCAAGTCGCAGGCCGAGGTCGAGTTGACCGCGCTGATTGAAACAAAAAGCAAACAAGATGCCGCCCTCATCGCCACCACGCATACCCGGTTGGCCTTGGAGCGCAAATTGAGCGAGGAGCTACAACGCAGTGCACAGCATGAGGCGCAACTGCAACAGGCACTGCAAGCGCGTCTGGAAGCTGAACGTGTCGCACAAGCGGCACTGCAAGCGCGTCTACTGCAAGAACAGCAAGCACAATGGGAAGCAGAAGCTCGCGCTGGCGCCGAGCGTGACCTGGCCGAGCAGCTAGCACAACAGCAGCAGGCCGATCAGTCGGCACGTGCGCAGGTAGAAGGGCAGCTGCGCGATGTGCAACAAGCGTTGGCCGAGCTGGAGCTTGCTAGCCAGCGTTGTGGCAGCGAGCGCAGCAGTGCCGAGCGGGAGTTATTAGAACAGGCTGCGGATAAATTGAAACTAGAGACGCGCTTGCGCGATTTGGCGCTACAACAGGTGCAGTTGGAGACGCAGCAGGCGCATGCCCTCGCAGCGCGCGTCACGGCGGAGCAAAGCGCATTAGACAAGATCGCCGCGCGTGTTGCTGCGGAGGCGAGCGCGGCACAAGCAGCGCAGCACAAGAGCGCACTCGCAGAGGCCGCCTGCGTCTTGGCCGAGCAGCGTCGCTGCGCGGATAGCGAACTCGCCGCGACCTTGCTGGAGCAGCAGACTAAACAACAGCAAGCCATGGCTTTGGTGGCGGCCAATCTCCACGCAGAACAGGCCGCTGTTGCGGCCGCCGCAGCCAGAGTGCATGCCGAGGCATTGGCGCGCGAAGAGATTGCGACACGTAGCGCGGTCGAGCTAGAGGCTGAGCAGTGCGCATTGCAGCGTGTCACGGCTGAGCGGCTAGCGGCACAATTGGCTGAGCAGCGGCTGGCCGCCGAGTTGCAAGCGCGTGCGGCTGCCGAGGCATTGCAAGCCAGCGAACAGCAGCGCTGTGCCGCCGCCACTCAAGCCGCTGAACTCGACACCCAAGTACGTATGAGCAACGAGCAAAAACAGCTGCTGGAACAGCAGCGCGCTGCTCTGCTAAACGAACAGCTGGCAGTGGAGCGTGACGCTCTCGGCGTGCAGTTGGCCGCTGCGGCCATGCTGCAACAAGCTTTGCAACAAGCTCAACAACGTTTGGCTGCCGAGCAGTTGGCACAAGATGCGGCTGCGGAAAAACTGCGTTTAGAGCAAGCGCTGACGCTGGCAGCACAGCAGCGTGAAATGGCCGAGCAAGAGTCTGCGCAGGCTTTGGCAGCTCGTTTGCAAGCCGAACGCGAGGCGGTAGAACTCGCCGACCAATTAACCGCTGAGGCGGAACGCGCCTGCACGCTGGCGCAGCGCCTCGCCGCAGTGCAGCAGGTCGAGACTCGCTTGAGCGCAGAGAAAATGGCTGGTGAAGCACGCGCGATTGCTTTGATAGAAGCACGTATGGCGGCCGAGCTGCGTGCCATCGAAGCCGATAACTTGCGTATCGAACAAGAGGTCAGCGCGAATGAGATGGCTGAAGCCTGTGCCAGACACAATGAGGCCGCAGCACGTAGCAGTGCAGAGCGCGCCGCTACCGAGTTGCGCGCCTTGGAAGTGGCCAAGGAAAAGGCGCAACAAGAGGCTCTGGCCTTAGCTCAAGAGCAGGAGCAGTTGCGTAATGAGGCGGTAGCAGTCGCGCTGCTGCGCGACAAGATAGACAGTGCGGCGCGTGAACGTCAGGCCATCGGCAAGCGTGCTGCCCGTATGGCGGCACTGCGTATTCAGGCCGAGCGCAAGGTCACTGCGGCATCCCAAGCACGTTTGCATAGTGAAGCACAGGCATTCATCGCCGCGCGTAAACATTGCTCCGCAGCAACGACCGAGGTTGCGAGGTAGTGTGATGAGCAGGTCGCGTATTAAAGATTTCTGCGCGTCTGCCGATAAGAGTCTGAACGATGCCGGGAGGATAGTGCTATGACTGTAGGACAAGGACTCGAATATTGGCTGGATCAATTGGGTAAGGCAGAGCTGCCGGTGCTCAAGCAGACCGCACGCGATTTGGCCGTGCTGCAACAGGATGAAGACAAAATGACGGTGGCGGCAGTCGCGGCGGTCATCACGCGCGACCCGATGATGACCGTCAGGTTGTTGCGTTTTTTACAGGGGCACAAACATCGCGCGCAGACCACCGAGGTAGTGCAGATTGAACAGGCATTATTGATGCTGGGCTTGGCGCCGTTCTACCGCAATCTGCCGGCTAATTTGGTGGTGGAGGACATGCTCAAGGCCCACGTCGCGGCCTTGCCGCCGTTGCTGCGTGTGGTGCATCGCAGTCACATGGCTTCGCAATACGCCATGAATTGGGCGGCCTTGCTGCACGACATGCATTACGAAGAAGTACACATCGCCGCCTTGCTGCACGATATCGCCGAGATATTGATGTGGTGCTTCGCGCCACAGGATATGCTTAAGATCAAAGCCATGCAGAAGCAAGACAAGAGTCTGCGCAGTGCGCATGTGCAACAACAGGTGATGGGATTCAGTCTGGTCGAGCTGCAAAAGGAGTTGGCGCTGCGCTGGGGGCTACCCAAGCTGCTGCTCTCTTTGATGAACGATGTCAGTCAATATGAGCAGCGCGAGCACATCGTCAGTCTAGCCATCAATCTGGCGCGCCATTCCGCCAACGGTTGGGACGATGCGGCTTTGCCGGACGATTATCGGGATATTGGTACTCTGCTCAATATAACCCCACGCGAAGTGGCGTTGATGGTTGGTGCCGATGCTGGCATTGTGCGCGCCTCGTGTCAGCCATCGCGCTAACAGATACACATAATAAACAGGTGCTGTGGCAAAAAACTTTTAGATGAAACTGTACACCTCCTCAAAAAATTTCTGGCTGATCGTGCTGGCTCTGACGCTGGCATGGTGTGGCTGCAGCTGGTTGTTGGTTGACGACCATTATGCAGACCGTAGCCGCGAGCTGATTGACGCGCAGCGCGTGCTGACCGAGCGGCGTGCGAACGAGACCGCCGAGAGCATTCGTCGCAATGTGCATTTTCTGGGCGGTGTCTCCGAGATGTTGGTGCAGTTGGTGCGTGTGAACAAGGCTGCGGCCATGTTTGGGCCGAATGTCGCGCCCGCTGTGTTGGAGCACGCGCGCTTGCAGGAACAATGGACCCACGATGCGACACTGAATGATCTGAGTCGCTATTTCGCCGTAGTGCAACAGAACCTCAATGTGGACTCGATTTTTTTGGTGAATGCTGCCGGAGACAGCGTTGCTGCGAGCAGTTGGAATCAGGCAGGTTCGCCTATCGGCACCAACTATGCCGACCGAGCCTGGTTCCACGCCAATCAGCAAGGCCAGCGCGGAGTGCAATACGCGACGGGACGCACCACCCATGTTGCCGGTCTGTATTTTTCCAGTCCGGTGATGCAGGGCGGCCGCTTCAGTGGGGCAGTCGTTACGAAGATGAATATGAGCAAATTGGATTTCCTGTTTGATCATACCGATGCCTATTTGACCGATGACTATGGTGTGATTATTTTGGCGCACGACAAACAATTGGTGATGCGCACTGTGCCGGATGCCGCTGTTTTTGCCATGCCATCGGCAGCGCGTCAGGAACGTTATGCGCGTGAAGATTTTTCTGCTGTGGCGATACAGCCATGGGCGCCCGCTTATGCCGGACTGTATCGACTGGGCGAACAAACGATGCCGCATTTGCGTATCAGCCGTACTTTGCCGGAACTTAACATGACGCTGTATGTGGAGGATGAGTTGGCGCAACTTCCCGCACTTCAGCGCGAGCGCACGCTGATTTTTTTATTAGTTGCAGGCGTTGGCACAGCTTTGATCCTGGCGGTAGGTGCAGTGTTACTGTATTTGCGCAATACGCGGCACAGTAAAGCGACTTTGCATGCCATTTTGGATAACGCTACGGTGGGTATCTGGATGTTGGGTTTGGATGGCAAAATAAAATTTATCAACGAGACCTTCTGCAAGGCGGTGGGTGTTACTCAGCAGCAATTCAAGGCGGCTAACCATTACGCCGATGTGCTGCCCAGTGAGATAACGCTCAATTGCATGCAGTCCGATCAAGCCTGTTATGCGCAGCGCACGCCACATCATTCCACTGAATGGTTGCCTTTCACTGACGGTAAACAGCATTTGCTGGATATCACCAAAGTGCGCTTGCTGGACGGGCAGGGCAAGGTCAGCGGCTTGATCGGTATGGCGTCTGATATTACCGAGCGCAAACGGGTAGAGACCCTGATGCAAGAGAACGAGCAACGTTACCGTACTCTGGTGGAATGGATACCGCAGGCCATCGTGGTGCACCGTGATGGCAAGTTCATTTATCTTAATCCGGTCGCAGTCGCGCTGTTTGGCGCGCGCGATGCACAGGAATTACTGGGCACGGCGGTGTTGGCGCGCATCCATCCGAACTGCCACCAGATGGTACGGGATAGGATCAGCCAAAATGCCCAAGATGGACGGCCTGCG
>JAVHRA010000326.1:0-1145 GCA_036171395.1 Gallionella sp.
GCCGACTTGGACAGCATATGCACCTCGTCGATGATATACACCTTGAAGCGCGCACTGGTCGGCGCATACAACGCACTCTCCAGCAGCTCACGCATACTATCGACTTGGGTATTTGAAGCCGCATCCAGCTCGATAAGATCAACGAAGCGACCGCTATCGATCTCCTTACAGGCACTGCATTCACCACACGGCGTAGCAGTGATGCCGGTCAGACAATTGAGGGATTTGGCAAAGATGCGGGCGATGGTGGTCTTGCCCACACCGCGTGTACCCGTGAACAAATATGCATGGTGCAGCCGGTTGTGCGACAGCGCATTGCTCAGGGCTTGCACGACGTGCTCCTGCCCTGCCAACTGGGCAAAGTTCTTGGGCCGCCATTTACGCGCTAGTACAGTAGTTGCAGACAAAGGTCACACCCGATCAAAAATGATAACTAAAGCGAACCTGACTGAAGTTGATACCGTGATTCGGCTGCTTGATATCGCCATTCGAAACATGGATGAAACGATAGCCTAGATCACAACGGAGTTGCTCGCCGAACCGAATACCAACACCGGCCAGATCGCCAAACTGAAAGGAACTGCCAAACTTGCGATTGCTATATATGAACGTCGGTGAGATTAGATGAATACCGATCGCACTTTCGAAATAAGGAACCCACTTTTCCGACAAGTTAGTCGGCTGTAGCCTAAATACCGGAGTAAAACCCACATCGGTCACGGTCTGATTTTCACCCGCCTGACTGTGGCCACGCCACACACCCGCAGTCGCTTCCCAGTAAACTCCAACCTGCGTGGCTTTGGTTAGCGACCAATGCAGCTGACTATCCCAGATGGCGCCAACTCCGAGTTCATCGGTATAAAAACCCTTACCAAACTCTAACGACACACCATCTACTGCCCACACTCTGACACTTAGCAACAACAACAAAAGAAATCCGACTACCTTCCCTATCATTGCGCCCTCCACATCGACTACATAAGGAGGCGAGCCTTACCCCCGGCACTTACAATAAATAGCTGTGGCTGCTTCCTTCCGGACCTGACCAGGTTCACTACCTTGCAATGCGGGGAGACCCGCCAATTCATTTCCAACCTACTGCGCGCCACGATAGCTGCGTTGCTCAATCACTCGAAATCCGGGGG
>JAVHRA010000327.1:0-5047 GCA_036171395.1 Gallionella sp.
CCCACACCTTCTCGATGAACTTCTCACGACCGAGGTCATGGCGCGAGATGCCTTGCGCATCGAGTTGACGCTCGACCACGATCTGCGTAGCGATACCTGCGTGGTCGGTGCCCGGTTGCCACAGGGTATTGTCGCCCTTCATGCGGTGGTAGCGCGTGAGTGTATCCATCAAGGTCTGATTAAAACCGTGCCCCATGTGCAGCGTGCCGGTAACGTTGGGCGGAGGGAGTTGGATGCAGAAAGAGTCAGTCTTTCCGGCATCCATGCCTGCCTTGAAGTAAGCGGAAGATTCCCACTTGGGATACCAGTGCGCCTCTACTTGTTTGGGCTCGAAGCTTTTAGCGAGTTCGTTATTTTTTTGCTGTTCCATGGTGATGTTTGAGTGCGCCTAGGTGGCGTGATGGCCGGTCAAATGGGGCGCGATTATATCAAGCTGTACACTCGGCGGCCAATGAAGCGCAGAGATAAGGCTTAGTTATCGGATTCGCTAGGATGCAGGAGGTTGTGTAGCAGCCCTGGCAGCTCAGCTTTGAGCTCGACGATGGCCAGATGCACGGCTTGGTGGTGCAGTTGGCGTAGATGACGGTCCAGCTTCTCGGTGAACACGGTTTCCAGATGATTGGAAAAGTGATCGAGTATGAGTTGCATCTCCGCTGAACTAAGCGAACGCTCGCTTGCCGTCGCTGGTTGCGGACTATAGGTGGCAGCTTCTACGACAGGCTCTATGGTTGCCTCCTGAGGCAGGACGAAGTCGATGGGCTCAGAGATGTCGAGCGGCGTGCTGGACGCGGATTCATCAGGGACGGGAATGATTTCAGTCAAGGTCGGTATGCTCACAGTGGAGCCGTCCGTATCGATGATATCGGTCAATATAGGCAAGTCGGTTGGTAAGGTCGAGCTGCTCATGTCTTGGTCTTGCTGCTGAGGTCGAAGTGGCGCAACTCATAGCCACGGTCACGATAGAACTTGAAGCGTGCACGACCACGCGCGCTATCCTCTGCATCAGCGCCAACGATCTCGATCACGCGCTCGAAGCGACTGAAGTAACCCGGTGTGTCTGGATGCAGGCTAATGAGCAACTCATGATGCGGGAAGCGCTCTTCGTCCTGTACCAGTAATACTGGGCTGGTCTCAGCTGCCGCATCGCTGCTGCGGCAATGGGGGATGAAGGCGGTAAGTGGGTATTGCCAGAGCAATTTATCCAAACTTTCGCAGGTATCTGCATCGGGCGTACCGACCACCACGCGCACGCCGCTTTGCATCGCCTTCTGGCTCAACTGGCAAGCGGTGCGCAGCTTGTCTGTGGTGCCAGTATAGAAATCTACTTTGGTCACTTCGCCGCCGCGCGATCGATAAGGAATTGGCTGAGCAAGGGTACGGGGCGTCCAGTCGCGCCTTTGTCCTTGCCAGATTTCCAGGCAGTACCCGCGATATCCAAGTGTGCCCAGCGATACTCCTCGGTGAAGCGCGCCAAGAAACAGGCTGCGGTGATACTGCCGCCCGCGCGGCCGCCGATGTTTTGCATATCCGCGAAGTTGCTGTCGAGCTGCTGTTGATAGTCATCCCACAATGGCATGTGCCAAGCGCGGTCGTGTGCGTAATCACCGGCATCTGCCAACTCTTTAGCCAGCTTGTCTTCGTTGCTGAACAAGCCGCTCGCCACATGGCCCAGCGCGATGATGCACGCGCCGGTAAGCGTGGCGATATCGATGACGGTATCAGGCTCAAAGCGTGCGGCGTAAGTTAATGCGTCGCACAACACCAAGCGCCCCTCGGCATCGGTGTTCATGATTTCTATAGTTTGGCCGGACATGCTTTTGACGATGTCGCCGGGTTTGCTGGCCGCGCCATCGGGCATATTTTCACTGCTGGGAATCAGAACGATAACATTCAGCTTCAGCTTCATTTCGGCAATGGCTTGCATGGTGCCCAGCACACTAGCCGCACCGCACATGTCGTATTTCATCTCATCCATCTCGGCGCCGGGTTTGAGTGAGATGCCGCCGCTGTCGAAGGTGATGCCCTTACCGACCAGTACTACGGGTTTCTGTTTTTTGTCCGCGCCGTGATATTCCAGCGTGATGAGTTTGGCGGGTTGTCTGCTGCCGCGCGATACCGACAGCAAGGAGTGCATGCCCAACTTTTCCATATCTTTTTCTTCAAGTATGGTGACCTTGAGTTTGTGTGCCTTTGCCATCGCCTTCGCTTGCTCGGCAAGATAAGTCGGGGTACAGATGTTGCCGGGCAGGTTGCCCAAGGTTTTGGTGAGCGACATGCCGTTGGCGATAGCACTGGCTTGGTTGAGTGCAGTCAGTGCAACCGAATCTGGTTTCTCAGCGCAGATCAGAGCCAGTTTGCGTAGCGTAGGCAGCTCGGCGGGTTTGCTCTTGAGTTGGTCGCAACGATAGGAAGACTCGGCTGCGAGTAGTATGCATTGTTTAATCTTCCAGGTTAGGTCGCGTCCTTTGACGGTCAGATCAGTCATGAATAGCGCGGCGTCTTTGCTGGCCGTTTGGTGGATTGCAGTGACGCTGGCACGCACGACATCGATAAAGTGCTGGGCAGAGAATTCCGATGGTTTGCCCAGACCTACCAGTAAAACGCGCTCGGCAGCGATGCCGGGCACCGCGTGTAAGAGCAGCGTGCTGGCAAGTTTGCCATCCAAATCGCCATGAGCAATCACATCGCTGAGGTGATGATTGGCGGCGCGATCTAGTGCGAGTGCGGCGGGAGAGAGTTTGCCGTTTGCGTACACACCGACTACCACACATGCGCTGCGCTGTTTTTCCGAACTACCTTGTTTTATGCTAAATTCCACGCGCCACTCCTCAAATTATATCCATTGTAACGATGCCCGATTATCCGCAATCTCCAGCTATAAAGTCAAAGCAAGTCCACGCGGTAATCTTTAGCCGCGCCATGGTGCGTGAGTTTGCGAATAACGGCTTATTGCTATTTTCTATTTTGGTGGGCATCGTCATCATCACTCAGCTTATACGCTTTCTCGGTGAAGCGGTGAGTGGCCGCTTGGCGGTGGATGGTGTGTTGGCGCTGTTAGGATTCAGTGCGATGAACTATCTGCCGGTGTTGCTTTCCATCAGCCTGTTCTTATCCATCTTGTTGAGTTTGTCGCGCAGTTATCGCGACAGTGAGATGGTGGTGTGGTTTGGCTCGGGCATCGGTTTGACGTTTTGGATTCGCCCAGTGTTGTCGTATGCCTTACCTGTAGTGACTTTAATCGCGCTGTTGAGTTTGGTGTTGTCACCCTGGTCGCTGAATAAAGCGGCCGACTATAAACGTACATTGGAGAGTCGCGATGATGTGACCGCAGCGACACCAGGTACTTTTCGCGAGTCGCGCCAAGCTGATCGAGTATATTTTGTCGATAACGCGGAATTGGGTTCCAATCGCGTCGGGAATATTTTCGTGCAGTCTCAGCAGAATGGAAAATTAGGCACCATGATGGCAAAGCAGGGCTTGCAGGAAACGATGCCGAACGGTGATCGTTTCTTGGTATTGCTCAATGGCACGCGCTATGAGGGAGTGCCGGGGCAGCGGGATTACAGGGTTCTGGAGTTCTCACGTTACGCGATGCGTATCGAGAGTGCGCCACCCAAAGATCCCATACCCAATCTACAGGCTATGTCTACGCTAGAGTTGTGGCAGCAACCCACCACTTGGCATATCTCCGAGTTGGAGTGGCGCATCGGTCTGCCACTCAGCGCCATCATCTTGGCGCTGCTAGCTATCCCTTTAAGTTACGTCAATCCTCGTTCGGGTAGGTCATTCAATTTGATTGTTGCGCTAATCCTGTACATGGTCTATTACAACATGATCAGTGTGACCAATTCGTGGGTGGGTACTGGCAAGATATCAGCTGCGCTTGGATTGATTGGTATACATGGCGTGATGCTGTCAGTGGTGGCGATATTTTTCTATAGGCGTATGACGTTACTGTCTATGCGTAGAGTGTTGCGCAAATGAATATTCTCACACGTTATTTAGGTCGGGAGATCTATGCGGGCATAGCGCTGGTATTCGGTGGACTGATATTGTTGTTCGCTTTTCTCGATTTTGTGAATGAGCTTAATAACCTCGGCCAAGGACAGTATCGGCTTGCGTATGTGTTGCTCTACGTGGCATTGACGATTCCTGGACATATATATGAATTGTTTCCCGTGGCCGTTTTGGTCGGGACCATCCTTGCCTTGGTCCAGATGGGCGCTAACTCCGAACTTACTGTTTACCGTGCCTCGGGGACCTCTCTGACGCAAATGATAACGGCATTGCTGAAGATCGCCTTACCTTTGGTCATACTCAGTTTTATCACAGGTGAATTCATCGCACCGCCCAGTGAACGTATGGCGCAACAGTTGCGACTTAAAGCACGCAACCTTCCCTTAACATTGCAAGAGTTTCGCTCTGGCGTGTGGGTCAAAGATGAGAAGAGCTTCGTCAATGTGAAGAATGTGATGCCGGATAATAGTCTGCATGATCTCTCTATTTACCGTTTTGATGATGGGTATCATTTGCAGTCCATCATCAATGCCAAGCATGCTAATTTTATCGAGCCGGGGCGTTGGCAATTGAGAGATGTGCTGGAGACCCGTTTCGAAATGCTGTCGACACAGGTACTGACGGCGGATCGGCAAGATTGGAACTCGGCACTCAGTCCGGAATTACTGAATGTACTACTGGTGGTTCCAGAGCAAATGTCTGCTGCAAATCTTTATCAATATGCTAGCCATTTGCGTGACAATCACCAGCAAAGTGCTCGTTACGAGATTGCGATGTGGAATAAAGTAATCTACCCGCTGGCAGTGCTGGTGATGATGATCTTGGCTTTGCCCTTTGCGGGCCATCAGCATCGTTCTGGTGGGGTGAGTGGCAAAATATTCTTGGGTATCGTGCTGGGCTTATCATTCCATTTCTTTGGCAGGTTATTCGCCAGTTTGGGGGCGCTCAATAACTGGCAGCCCTTGCTTAGTGCTTGCACGATGACAGTGTTGTACCTGCTGATTGGACTGCTTATGCTGTGGCTCACTGA
>JAVHRA010000328.1:0-1130 GCA_036171395.1 Gallionella sp.
TCCAAGAAGAAGAAGTTAGGCATGACAGACTCAGGCACCACGTCACGTGGATATTTCAAGTGTTTACGATGCCATTCATCGGAGTACTTACCACCAACACGCGCCAGATCGGGCCCGGTACGCTTGGAACCCCATTGGTAAGTATGATCGTACATAGACTCTTCAGCGATAGAGTAGTGACCATAACGGTCTTTCTCATCACGGAACGGACGAATCATTTGCGAGTGGCACAAGAAGCAACCTTCGCGGATGAACACATAACGACCTGCTGTTTCCAGCGCGGTGTAAGGACGAACGCCATCGCCTGGCTGCCAATCGGTCAATGTCTTATGTTCAGAGGTCGCTGGATTCCAGACGATCTTGTCCATAGAGATGGCATTGCCCTGCAAGTCCTTGTGAGACGTGCCGTTGAACGTACCATCACCGCCCAACATAGCGGTATTAGGCAGATAGAACAAAGGTACGATTTCGACGATACCGCCGACCGCTACGGTCAACGCGGTCATGATGAACATCAGCAACGTGTTGCGCTCTACCTTGTCCTGAAACTTTGTAGAGTAAATATGATCGTGATCAGACATGTCTTTCTCTCCCTTATGCACGTGCAGCGACTGGGCTCGTACCGCGAGCTGCGCTCGCTTGACGAATCGTCATCACTACGTTGAACAACATGATCCATGTGCCCAGATTGAAGATCGCACCGCCAACCGCACGCATTACATAGTAAGGATGCATAGCCGATACAGATTCAACAAAGGTATAGGTCAATGTGCCGTATTCATCATAATCACGCCACATCAAACCTTGCATAATTCCAGACACCCACATCGCTACGACGTAAGTTACGGCACCCACCAATGCCACCCAGAAGTGCACGTTCACCAGACGATCAGAATACATTTCGGTATTCCACAATTTCTTAACCATGTGATACAGCGCACCGAAGGAAATCATGGACATCCAGCCCAGAGCACCCGCATGTACGTGGCCAACAGTCCAGTCAGTGTAGTGTGACAACGCGTTAACCGATTTGATCGCCATAACTGGGCCGTCAAATGTAGACATCGCGTAGAAAGCCATCGCAGTCACCAAGAAACGCAGGATGTAGTCGGTACGCAGCTTGTCCCATG
>JAVHRA010000329.1:0-3491 GCA_036171395.1 Gallionella sp.
AGACGTTTACTCGCGCCATGATCCGACAGCAGCACATAGTCGCGTTGTATCTCTTGTACGGTCACGCCCGCTTGTAGCTCGGCATGGAGGCGGTAGGGTTTTGCGGCTGTGCCATTGGTGGCGATGATGGCGATGCTCTCGGCGGGGTGATCGGTACCGATGATGCCGGTGAGCTGAAAATTGCTGGTGAGCGTGGCGTGTGATTTGCCACCTAACAGGTCAGCTGCGGCAGCGATGTCGGGAGCGGTCTGGGTGGAGGACGGCGGTGCAACCATGGCGCGCTTTGGCGGTTGGATAAATTGCAACACCCAATACGCGGCACTCGCGCATAAGGCGAGAAACAAGATGAAACTGATGAGGAGTGGGGCGCGTTTCATGAAGGCTTTCTAGCGTACCAATTGGTTGATCTCGATGATGGGCATCAGTACTGCCAATACGATCAGCAGCACTACCACGCCCATGGCCAGTATCAGCACAGGCTCCAGCAGTCCAGCCATAGTCATGGCGCGGCGTTCCAGATCGGTCTCTTGTGCATGGGCGGCACGTTGCAGCATGGCGGGTAATTCACCGGTGGCTTCGCCGGCGCGAATCATATGGATGAGCATGGCGGGGAAGTGGCGGCTGGCGGCCAATGCGGTCGCCAGACTCACCCCCTCGCGCACACTGTTGGTAGCACTTTCCACTTGGGCGCGCATGGCCAGATTGGTTAATGTGTCGCGGCTGGTTTGCAGGGCGCGCAAGATGGGCACGCCTGAGCCAGTGGTGATGGCTAGGGTGCTGGCGAAACGCGCGGTGTTGAGGCTGCGCTCGAAGCGTCCATACAAAGGTGCAGTCAGCAACCAAGTGTGAAAGCGCAACTTGTTGTCTGGGTCTTGCAGCGCGCGTCGCCACAGATAAGCTGCCGCTGCAATCGCTATCGCGACCATCCAACCGTAATGGCGCACGAAATCTGAGACGCCCAGCATCACGATAGTCAGGAAGGGCAATTTCTGTTTAGTGTTGGCGAATACCGAGACGATCTGTGGTACCACATAGGTAAGCAAAAAGATCACGATGGCGAAGGCCACCACGGTCACGATGGCGGGGTAGGTGAAGGCCAGTTTGATTTTCTGCACTAAGGCATTGCGGCGCTCGATGTAGTCAGCCAAGCGCGAGAGCACTTTGGCCAGTTGCCCGATGTGCTCACCGCTGGTGACTAGGGCGCGATAGATGTCGGCAAAGTCATGCGGGTGATTAGCGAGCGCATCGGATAGTGATGCACCGGCCATCACTTGCGCACGTATCGCCGCCACTAAATCGCGCACATAGTCGCGTTCGGCTTGTTCTTGCAAGGCGGATAAGGCTTGTTCCAAGGGCAAGCTGGCTTCCAGCAAACTAGCCAGTTGGCGTGTGAATAATGAGAGTTCGACGGTCGATAACTTTTCCCCAAAACTGTGCTTGCGCGTCTTGCTATCGTTGGCGATGGCTACCACCTGGAGTGGCAACAAACCGAGTGCGCGCAAGTTAGCCCGGGCCGCACGCGCGCTGTCGGCATTCACCACGCCTTTGCTGGTATGTCCTAGTGAATCGGCAGCTTCGTAACGAAAGGCAGCCATGTCATTCCTTGGTGACGCGCATCAGTTCGGCCTGTGTGGTGGTGCCGTTCGCCAACCAGCGTTCCCCGTCCTCACGCATGGTGCGCATGCCGTCATGCTGTGCCGTGACACGGATCTCGGCTTCGGAAGCATGGTTGTGTATCTGTGCGCGTATCTGTTCGGTGGTGAGCAGCAGTTCATAGACGCCCACGCGACCCTGATAGCCGGTTTGTCCGCACAATTCGCAACCATTCGCCTGCCAAGTTTGGCCATCGTGGGTCTTGCAATGTGGGCAGAGCTTACGCACCAAGCGTTGCGCCACCACCCCCAGCAGTGAGGATGACAACAGGAATGGTTCTATACCCATATCCAACAAGCGGGTCACGGCAGCAGCGGCGTCATTGGTATGCAGCGTGGCCAGTACCAGGTGGCCGGTGAGCGAGGCTTGCACGGCGATTTGTGCGGTCTCCAGATCGCGTATCTCACCGATCATGATGATGTCGGGATCTTGGCGCAGGATGGCGCGCAAGGCCTTGGCAAAAGTCATATCGATACGCGCATTCACCTGAGTCTGGCCTATCCCTTCCAATTCATACTCGACCGGGTCTTCCACGGTGAGGATATTGCTGCTGACATCGTTTAAGCGCGTCAGCGCGGCATACAGGGTGGTGGTCTTGCCCGAGCCGGTCGGACCGGTCACCAGCACGATGCCATGCGGTTGGGCGATGAGTTTGTCGAACTGTTTAAGCACATCCTCGTTCATGCCCAGATGCTGCAAGCCCAGCTGTCCTGCCTGTTTATCCAGCAGACGCAGCACGGCGCGTTCACCATGTCCGGTGGGCAAGGTGGAGACGCGCACATCGACTGGCTTACCGCCTACGCGCAGCGTGATACGACCGTCCTGTGGCAAGCGTTTTTCCGCGATGTCCAGTTGCGCCATGATCTTGATGCGCGAGACCAAGGAGGCATGGATGGCTTTCTTGGGGCGCACCACATCGCGCAGCGTGCCATCGATGCGGAAGCGCACCACGGATACTTGCTCGAAGGGTTCGATATGAATATCGGAGGCGCCTTCGCGCAACGCTTGGGTGAGCAGTGCGTTGATCATGCGTATCACCGGCGCATCGTCACTGGCTTCGAGCAGATCCTCGATGGCAGGCATGTCCTGCATGAGTTTATTTAGATCGACGTCTGATTCGTACTCATCTATCACCTGCGCGGCATCGCCACCCGAATCTGCATAGGCTGCGGCGATGGCGTTACTAAGTTCTGTGGTTGTGAGCTTGGTAAGCGCAAGCGCGCCGTAATGACGACCAATCTCAGCGATAGCCGCAAGCGGGGTCGTCGCGCACAGACAGACCTCGATGCGACCATCTGCGCTACGGCGCGCCAACACGCTGTAGTCGCGTGCATAAGCATAGGGCAAGAGGCGAGCATCCATAGGGCTTACTGTGCCGTTGGCGTTGCTGCTGAAACGGAACTCGCAGCCGGTGGCGTGCTGAGCGTAGGACTCAACTTCATGCCGGGATGCGACAGTGGGCCGTCCACCAACTTGCCATTTTTGAGTTCAGGCAGCATGGGGGCGTCCATGTTGGGCATCAGCAACGTGTCTTCGGGTTTGTACTTAATCTCGGCGGCACGAATGTACTCATAACGGTCGGCGGCCAGATCGCTACTTTGCTCATTGTTACGTATCACGGTAGGTCGCAGGAATACCATCAGATTGGTCTTGTTGTGAGTGCGGCTGCGATATTTGAACAGATTGCCTATCCAGGGGATGCTACCGAGTCCGGGTACTTGCTCTTCGTTATCTTGCAAGTTGTCGTCTATCAAACCACCCAGCACGACAATCTGGCCGTCATCCACCAGCACATTGGTATCTATGGAACGCTTGCTGGTGATGAGTCCAGCAGTATT
>JAVHRA010000329.1:3591-4994 GCA_036171395.1 Gallionella sp.
CAGCAGTATTCAGTGTAGGAGAGATGGCCGAGGATTCCTGATAGATGGCCATCTTTACGGTGCCACCCTGCGATATCTGCGGCTTGACCTTGAGGGTCAGGCCGATGTCTTTGCGTTCTACGGTTTGGAAAGGATTAACCCCCGCCGCGCCAGCAGAGGCCGACGTAGTGTACTGGCCGGTGATGAAGGGCACGTTTTGACCCACCATGATCTTGGCTTCCTCATTGTCCAGCGTGACCAGATTGGGCATGGAAAGTATATTGGTCTTGCTGTCGGATTGCAGTGCGTGGACCAGCATGCCCATGCCCATTTTGCTGGTGAAGAAACCGAGGTTCAGACCGTTCCCGGGTGCCAGCGGCACGCCGCCTGGGGCCAGTCGTGCAGTCGCTTGGTTAGCCAGATTGTTGCCGCCGGTGGAGAACGAAGTACCCGCTGCACCTGCACCTTGCGCCCCGCCGCCCAAGGTGCCCCACTGCACGCCGAATTCAGCCAATTTATTGGCATCAACCTCGACGATGAGTGCTTCGATATAAACCTGCGCACGCCGTGCATCGAGTTGGTCGATGATGGTACGCAGATTGCGATACACAGGTTCGCTGGCGGTGATGATGAGGGTATTGGTTGAGGCATCAGCTTGGATGAAGCCGCCGGGACCGCCGCTAGGTAGCGCACTTTGGTTGGGCAAGGCCACCATCCCGGCTGCTTGTGGACTGGCACTCATCCCCGTGTTGGAGGTATCGGCGGAGATTACTGCACGTAGCGTGAGCGCTAGTTTGGTTGCTTCGGCGTTCTTGAGATATACCACATGCACGTTGCCTGGCTGTGCGGTGGGTTGATCTAATTTCTCTATCAAAGCCTTGATGAGGTTGACGCGGGCTTCGGTAGGGGCACGCACGATGAGGCTGTTGGTACGCGAATCGGACAACACCGAACGAGTCGCATCATTGCCCGGTGTAGCACTTTGCTCAAGGAGGCGGTTGACCATATTCGCCATATCATTAGCGATGGCATGGCGCAGCGGCACGACTTCCATATTGTTGTTGCCGGGGCCATCCAGCGCGGCAATGATCTTGCTCATGCGCATCAGGTTGTCGGCGTAATCGGTAATCACCAGCGTGTTGTTGCCGGGGTTGGCGTTGATGATGTTGTTGGGGGAGATGAGCGGACGCAACACCGGCACCAGATTCGTCGCCGATTCACGATTGAGGTGGAATATCTGGGTAGCAACTTGATCACCGCGCGCGCCGTTGCCGTTACCTACGCTGCCTTGCAGTTTGGCATCCGCTTCGGGGACGACCTTGCTGTAACCGTTGGCGCTGACCACCGCATAGCCTTGCATACGCAGCACGGAGGTCAATAGTTGCATTGCTTGCGGCTTGCTGAGCGGTTTTTCTGAGACTAGG
>JAVHRA010000330.1:0-4976 GCA_036171395.1 Gallionella sp.
AAATCCCCAGCGATAAATTAAGCGAATATGAATACGCGGGCGAGCTGGCTTTGACCGGCGAGTTGCGCGCGATACGCGGTGCACTGGCGATGACCTACCGTGCGGCCAACTCAGGCCGCGCTTTTGTACTCCCCGCCGTAAATGCGGCCGAGGCTGCGCTAGTTGAGGACGCTGTGGTGTACGCGGCTAATTCTCTGTTGGATGTGGCAGCACATCTCACCGGACGCGAGTTGCTTAGCCGCTATATCCCGCAAGTACAAAGCATCACGCCCATCTATCCAGATCTGCGCGAAGTCAAAGGGCAGGGCGCGGCCAAGCGCGCGCTAGAGATCGCTGCGGCGGGTGGCCACAGCGTGCTGATGTCTGGCCCGCCGGGCACAGGCAAGAGTATGTTGGCGGCACGCTTCCCCGGCATCCTGCCGCAGATGACGCAACAGGAAGCGCTGGAGAGCGCAGCCATGCAATCACTGGGCGGCATGTTCGAAGTCAGCAACTGGAAACGCCGCCCCTACCGTGCACCACACCATACTGCCTCGGCCGTGGCACTGGTCGGCGGCGGCTGTGACTTTTCGAAATTATTGCGACTTACTCGAAATAGATGCGACAGGTCTGAAGCAAATAATACCTCGTACAACCACACCCTTCGGGCCAGCCTCCCCGCAAGCACAGCCGCCGCGTGGCGGCGGTAACAAGACATGGAATGTGCCCCTTGTTAAGTCAAATCACCCGTCGCGATCTAAAAGGCAAAGTTCGAATTTGCGGCGCGCTTAGCAAAGTAGAAGGTGAACTCATTGTCTGGTGGTATGGCGGCATTGTAAAAAACTACAGGGCAGAGTCAGTTCCTTTGGTTATCGTCTTTTTCAGAAAGTTTGATGAGAATGGCAATCTAGGCATCTTTGTAAGTAGAAAAGTTGCGCTTACCTTTCTTGGATTATTGCGCATCGGCACGATCTGGAAGAATGGCGAATGCAAATCAGAAGCCGTTATGTCAGCCGAACAGAAAAAAATCGATGTGGACTTTTCACATGCAGCATGGAAGTTCGTCTCGCCAATGCAGGCTGCTAGGCATGGCACCGAGAATCCAATCAATCAAGATGACTATCCCCTCCCTTTTCCTTACGACAGAAATTGGCTTGTCGATTTTGCGCTCCCAAACGGCAAGAACCTTCTAACCCCATGCATAGAGTTTTTTGTGCGGAACTACGGACGTTCACAGGAAGTCCCGCGCGTACTTGCAACATATGGCTGGGAGGAAGCTAACAAACGCTTCTATGTGCCTTTTGATCAGCAAGAGACACCTGACTTTTGGCCAGTAAAACTGAAGAGTCGCGTCTACAACAGCGATGTCGTATTTCTCGCTCATATGAAACATGATCGATTTACCCAACTTGCTTCAAAAAGCATTAACGCTCAGATTGAAACCTCCTTCTTAAATAATGAACAATATGCCTTCGTACAAGCTGGCCCATGGTTCGAGAGCAATGCTCAGGTCTTGGTTAGTGGGCATTGGATCAATAAAGGAAATACTTTCCTTGTGTTGAGAATTCTTGGAGGCAGTGACCCTCAGGAAGCACCAATTCAGCGTGACCGCGAAAACTCTAATAAAACCGATGGTACTGAGGGTACTGAGCTAGGCAATCCAACTGACGGCAGGCCGCTTCGGGTACTCAAAAAGCCTCCGAAGATCGTTGATCTAACTGACGATGATGAGCCTGATCATGGTGCCCCTACGGTAGATGTAGAGGAACCTGATTTTGTCACTCTAGGGGAACCGAGAGTTGTTATTGACGTAAAACGAGATCAAGCAAGGACAAAAACCGTCACGACGCTTAGTGAGGGAGATGAACCACAATCATATTCCAGCGGAGATCCTCACGGATCCGGAAAGGGCGTGGGAAATGCATCTATTCACGCACGCACCTTCATGGAATCTCACGGTACGCTACGCGATATGTGGAATGCCATGCTGTTGTTGAAAGAGAAGACACCCAAGTTGATTAACTCTGTTGAGTGGTTCACTTTCGAGAGTGGCTTCAGTAGTGCAGTTGAACCGAAGATGGTTGGGCTGAAGCCTTTCGACAAAGACGAAAAGATTTCCACAGAAATACGGAATTGGCTCTTCTACGACGTATCCAACAAAGATCCGCGCGGCATTCTGATAGCGAGAATAGTAGTTGACGGCAAATCGATTTATTTCATCGAGATCGAGCGCCGGCCACGCACAAGGAAAGATGGTGATGGAAACGCGGTGGACACCGAAGAATCATTTATGGGTTTCGTCTTTGTTCTCGACGACCAGCGTCAATTTAAATTATGGTTAGGCAAGTTTCTTTCAGATGTACGTCACGCTAAGGGGATTATGCAAAAGCTTGTTGGAATCAGTTCAGGGAAGGCTGCTGCATTTAAGCACTCCACGGCAAAAGATGATGGAGTGCCGTGCGAAACTGCGATATTGAGTGCGCTTAAGAAAGTTGGGGTGGAGGTATGACTGATGAACAACCATGTGCACAGTCCATTGCCTTTACGTTAGTCAATTGCCTATGACTCTTTTTCACGCTACTCACATGCCGTATTCTCTCTGAGAAGAGATTGTGGCCGGCGTTGATGACTCATATTACCCTGAAGTTTTAAACATAATGGAATCACACCGTCGACCACTTAGCACATCTCGTTCAAGGTGTGTAGCCGTCTCATCGCCTACCTACGCAGCCTCCCAAGTGCTGACATTTTCCCGGAAACCTTCCGCGCCACGCGGGATAAGTATTAGATTGAGCTCATTTTGACTATCAAAGCCAATAAGAATGTTGTCTCCCTCTTGCGCTCTCTGCATCGCTTGGTTTGTCTGAAAATAAAGCCGATGCTCAGTGCGAGTTGGGTGCCCCGCACGTGCGTCATACCATGTAACGTTGGCAGGCTCGACAATCCTCGTTCCTCGCACCGAGAACTTCGCACTCCTTTCGAATCCGTCTAAGCCAAATATATCTTTCAGCTGCCTTACGCCATTAAATTCGTGTTGATTTGAGCGGTCTGGTCTAGCTTCAACTGCTGATAACGTTTTGATGCAAGCTGGCATTAGTACGATTGGTCGAGTTGTCATAAGTTTCTCCGTGATTTTTTGTGAACGCAAATTTAGACGCTAGCGACGCTGTAGAAAAACTCGATTTTCACAAAAAGTCTCGTCGTCCACACTAGAAACGAAGACGCTACGTGGTTATTGGATTTTTATGGTTGGCAGAAGTAATGCAATACTTCGACATGTATATCTCCAGAAAATAGTGAAAATACGATAGCGGATGGATGAACATCCACGAAGAATTATGCCGCTTTTTGAAGTTTTACCGCCGCATGCTTTTTAGCTTCTATTATTTTTGGTTTCATAAGTTTCGCAACAGCCGCGAAAACAGGAACGACCACAGAGTTGCCAAATTGTTTATATGCCTGCGTATCCGAAACCGGAATGCGGAAATCAGACTGACCGGGGCGGTTGTAGCCCATCAGGCGAGCGCACTCAAGAGGAGTAAGACGGCGTGGGCGGTTTTTCAGATTCTCTTTGCCAAAAGGTGGCTTGTCTGGATTGAACCCTCGATCGATAAGTATCTCAGAACCGTCCTTGTAATAGCGAGCAGACAATGTTCGTGTCGTGTCTGTGCTCTTTACCAGCCCATAGCCGAAGCCGTTACCCTTCGCCTTATGCTTGATGGCGTAATTGAAAAGATATTCCCAGAGCTTGGGAGAAAGGATGTACTTGTCATCGACCTTATCTTCAAGAATATCACTTAGTACTGGCTTGTGTTTTGGAATTAGCTTTGAGATATCCCGCAGGGTAAACCCATCATGCACCCCAAGATCTTTACGAAATCCAACGAGTACGATTCGCTCTCTGTGCTGAGGCACAAAATGCTTACCATCAACGATCTTAGGATCATGTGTGCCAGTATGGTCAATGTCCGAAATCCAGTACCCAAGGTCGTCAAGTGCTTCGATAATTACTTTGAATGTACGTCCTTTATCGTGACTCTTTAGGTTTTTAACATTTTCCAGTACGAACGCTGCAGGGCGTTTGACGGCAATGATGCGCGCGACATCAAAGAACAGTGTGCCTTGCGTCTTACATTCGAATCCGTGCTTAACACCCAGCGAGTTTTTCTTCGACACACCAGCAATTGAAAATGGCTGGCAAGGGAAGCCGGCCAGAAGGACATCATGCTGGGGAATCATCTGATCAATATGTCGTTCGGCGAACGCCGTTGAAACGTTTTCTTGGTCACTAAGCGTAATTTTTCGAATATCGTCGTTAAAGCTGTGGCTATCAGGATCAGAGAAATAATTTGCCTTGTAAGTCCGTACCGCGAATTTATTCCACTCGCTGGTAAATACACATCGTCCGCCTGCTTCTTCAAAACCACGACGAATTCCGCCAATTCCGGCAAACAGATCTATAAAATCGAAGTCATATTTTTTATTTTTCGCGGGAGCCTGTGGAAGCAGCTTCTGGAGTTCGCAAAATTCGGTATGACTAAGACGAGGCGCAGCTTTCCCGTTAAGCCACCTGTTAATGGTTTCCCGACACCAGTCTTTCGGCGATACTTTATTTAGGAATTCTGCGACATATTTTTGATCGTAGATTTCCAGAACCTGTTTAAGCAAAGATAGCTCTGTGTTATAGGCTGGCATAGCATGCATTAGTCTGGGTAAAATTAGTGACACTATATCACTCTAGTTGCCCTGATTAAGCTGAATTCTGACATTCGATCTAAGATGCCAAATAATGCAATTATTTCTCCGATTACAGTTCGATGTAATGTCAAATTACACACGCGCGAATTTATATTCACGTAACATCTTCAACCTAATATGTCTGCAAGACATACAGCGTATTCCTTGCACAAATATTGAATTCAAGGCGTAGTGTTGCCTAGGCAACCAAATATCTAACGTCGGAGGGATTTGTTGATATCAGAGAATAACCAGCATGC
>JAVHRA010000331.1:0-1626 GCA_036171395.1 Gallionella sp.
TGCCTTTGATGGTGCGCGAAAACGGCTTGCCGCTGGCGACCAATTTTACGCTCTCCATCGAAGCGGCAAGCGGCGTCACCACCGGTATCTCGGCAGCGGATCGCTCCCGTACCGTACAAGCGGCGGCGGCAAAGCACGCCAAACCCGGCGATATCGTCCAGCCCGGCCATATCTTTCCGCTGCGCGCGCAGAACGGTGGTGTGCTGGTGCGTGCCGGCCATACCGAAGCGGGCTGTGACTTGGCCGAACTGGCCGGCGCGACACCGGCCGCAGTGATCTGCGAGATACTCAAGGACGATGGCGAGATGGCACGTCTGCCGGACTTGATAGCGTTTGCACAACTACACGGACTGAAGATAGGCACGATTGCAGATTTGATCGAATATCGTAGTCAGAACGAAAAGCTGGTGGAGCGCGTCGCGATGCGCAAGGTGCAGACCGCGTATGGCGAGTTCGATCTGGCGACCTATGTCGACAAGACCACACAGCGCACCCATCTGGCGTTATGCAAGGGCGAAATTCGCCCGGATGCCGAGACACTGGTGCGCGTGCACGAACCTTTGTCGGTGATGGATTTTTTAGAGCAGTCCGGCAACACTGCATCGACCAGTGTGCATCAGGCGTTGCGTAAGATGGCCGAAGCGCAAGCGGGCGTGCTGGTGATGCTGCATCGCAGCGAGACCCCACAAGATTTGTTGGCACGCGCCACTCAATCGAATGCACAGACTACGCAATGGGATCCCCGCAGTTATGGCATAGGTGCACAGATATTGCGCGATTTAAACGTGGGCAAGATGCGCTTGCTGGCCACCCCGCACAAGATGCCGAGCATGGCGGGATTTGGTTTGGAAGTGGTGGGTTACGCGACACATTGAAGGTGGGAGCGAGCCATGCTCGCGAATTTTTATTTGTTCGCCGCATAAACTGGGTGGTCGGGCACCCCGCCTGAGTTTGTCGTAGGGGCGCAAGCATGGTCCGCTCTTACAACAAACAGATGAATGGCTTTAATAAGAGTTTTGAGAAGGAATTGACATGAAAGAAATTGAACAGAACTACAACGGCAAAGGCCTGCGCATCGGCATTGTGCAAAGCCGTTTTAACCCTGAGATTTGCGAAGGTTTGCTGGGTGCTTGCCGTGCCGAACTGATCAAGCTGGGCGTGGCAGAAGACGACATTACGCTGGCGACGGTGCCGGGTGCCTTGGAGATCCCGCTGGTGTTGCTGCACATGGCGGACAGCGAGTATTACGATGCACTGATCGCGTTGGGTGCGGTGATACGTGGCGACACCTATCATTTTGAAGTGGTTTCTAACGAGTCTGCGCGTGGTGTGGGGGATGTACAGCTGTCCTGCGGTGTACCGGTGGCCAATGCCATCCTGACTACCGACAGCGACGAGCAAGCTATCGTGCGTATGCATGTGAAAGGCGCGGAAGCGGCGCGCGTCGCCATCGAGATGGTCAATCTGTTGAAGGGGCTGGCATGAGCGCAGTGATAGCAAATAGCAAAGCGCCGAGTCCGCGCCACCGCGCGCGCGAACTGGCGCTGCAAGGAATTTATCAATGGCGCGTATCGGGCAATGATGCGTCTGAAATCGAGAAGCAGATGCAGGCCGAGAAGAATCTGG
>JAVHRA010000331.1:1726-4961 GCA_036171395.1 Gallionella sp.
TCGGGCAATGATGCGTCTGAAATCGAGAAGCAGATGCAGGCCGAGAAGAATCTGGGGCGCTATGACAAGCCCATGTACGCCAATTTGTTGCGCGGCGCCATTGCCCAGCATGCCGAGGTCGAAGCCTTGCTTGCCCCCTGTCTGGATCGCGACCTGAGCGAACTGAGCCCGGTAGAATTTGCCGTGCTGTTGTTAGGTGCGTTTGAGTTAGCGCAACAACTGGAAGTGCCCTACAAAGTCGTCATCAACGAGGCGGTTGAACTGGCCAAGACCTTTGGCGGCACCGATGGGCACAAGTATGTCAACGGTGTGTTGGATAAGCTCGCGCCCAAAGTACGCGCCGTCGAGTTCGCAGCACGTAAGGGATAAAGGCAAGGGGTGGGTGGTGGATAGTGGGTGTTTCCCACTCTCGACTGAGGCACGACGTGCCGCGCCACTTGCCACTTCCAAAATAAATCATGTCCGAATTCGCTCTGATTCGTCGGCACTTCACCCGCGACACGCCGGGCGCACTGCTCGGGGTAGGAGACGACGCCGCGCTGTTGCAAGTCGCCGCCGGTGAAGTGCTGGCCGTATCCAGTGACATGCTGGTGAGCGGCACGCATTTTTTCCCCGATGCCGATCCCTATCTGCTGGGTCACAAGACTCTGGCAGTGAATCTCTCCGATCTCGCCGCGATGGGGGCGAAGCCGCGCTGGGCGACATTGGCGCTGTCTTTGCCTTATCGTCTACATCCCCTATCTAATTTTCCCTCTCAGGCGGGGGCAAGGACGAACGAGTCGCTACACGATCTAGAAATATATATTGACGATGTTTGGTTGGAGCGATTCAGTGCGGGATTTTTCGCACTGGCAAAACAACATCAAGTCGATCTGGTCGGTGGCGACACCACACGTGGGCCGCTTAATCTATGCGTCACTATCATGGGCACACTCCCCGCTGTTCAGGCGCTGCGCCGTGACGGTGCACAAGCCGGGGATGAGGTGTGGGTGTCTGGCCGACTGGGTGATGCGGCGCTGGCTTTGGCGCATCTGCAAGGCAAGGTGGTGTTGAGTGCGGATGAGTTGGTAGCTTGCTTGCCTGCCTTGCACAGCCCGCAACCGCGTGTGGCCTTGGGCTTGACTTTGCGCGGTATCGCCCACAGTGCCATCGATATTTCGGATGGGTTGCTGGCCGATCTGGGGCATATCCTGACAGCGTCCAAGGTGGGTGCGGTGCTGGACTATGCCGCACTGCCTATGTCCGACGTGCTGTGTAGTCATGCCGAATTTGCGCAATCCTGTGTGCTCGCCGGTGGCGACGATTACGAGCTATGTTTCACCGCCCCCGCCATGCAACATGCCGAGCTATTGCGTATCGCTCAACAGCTTGCATTGCCGCTAAGCTGTATCGGCAAGGTTGTTGCCGGGAACGGTTGCGTCGTCCATGATGCGCGCGGTGCATCTATCCAATTAAAGAGCGGCGGTTATGAACATTTCTGAACACCTCAAAGACGAGCTGCGCGTGCAGCCGAATTGGCGCTTCCTGTTCCAGCATCCCGCGCACTTTCTGGCATTTGGCTTTGGTAGCGGACTCGCGCCCAAAGCGCCGGGGACGTTCGGCACGTTGGTAGCCTTCCCGATTTACTGGTTCCTATCGGCGCATGTGTCGGATGCGTTGTTAATCTTCATCCTAATTTGGTCGTTTGCCATCGGCGTATGGGTATGCGACATCACCGGCAAAGCCTTGGGCGTGGCCGATTACGGCGGCTTGGTGTGGGATGAGGTGGTGGCGATGTTGCTGGTGCTGTTCTTTACGCCCGCCGGTTGGCAATGGTCGGTGCTGGCCTTCGCTTTGTTCCGTTTCTTCGACATCATCAAGCCGCAGCCGATACGCTATTTCGACCAGAACCTGCATGGCGGATTGGGCGTGATGTTCGATGACATTCTGGCTGCCGGTTATGCACTGCTGTGTATGGCCCTGATTAAAAGCGTGCTGCTGTGAAGCGCTTCCTCGGCTTAATGTTGTGCTTGATATGTGGCACAGCGCAAGCCGAGGAGTTCGTCAGCAAAGTCATCGCGGTGCTGGATGGTGACACGGTACTTATTCAGCATGGTGGCGGCATGTTGAAAGTCAGGCTGGTGGACATTGATGCGCCTGAAAAAGATCAGCCATTCGGTGCATCCTCGCAGCGTTCTTTGGCGCATATGGTGTTGGGTAAGCAGGTGAAATTCGTCAGTCAAGCGATGGATACCTACGGGCGCATGATTGCGCGACTCAGCGTGCAGGGCTTGGCGGTCAATGCCGAGCAGATAAGGCTGGGGATGGCTTGGGAGTATTCGCACTATCACAGCAATCATGACTTAATCGCACTGCAGGCTGAGGCGCGCGCGGTGCCGCGTGGACTCTGGGCGCAGCGCGCGCCTATCCCGCCTTGGGAATGGCGCAAGCAACATGCGTCCAGTCAAAAAGGTCAAAAAGGTCAAAAAGAAAGTCATCCCAGACAAGCGACGTTGGATCCCAGTTGTGGAGAAAAACGACACTGTGCACAGATGAATTCTTGTGCAGAGGCGCGCCATTACTTGCAGGTATGCGGATTGAAATACTTGGATGGGGATGGCGATGGCAATCCGTGCGAATATCTATGCACTCCACGCAGCGCTAAACAAAAATAAACACATTAAGTCGGATAATCTTCACGCACTTGTTGTACTGTGATGGTAGGCGCGTTAAAGTTCTGCGCAAGAAAAAAACTATAGAGGGGACACAGGATCATGGTCGCTACGACACTGGTTATCTTAGCCGTATTTCTTATACTCGCCTTCTTCCGCGCCTCGATCACGAGTTGGTTGCTTGCCTTGATGGTCATCGTACCGGTGATGGCTATACAGACGCAGATCTCAGGCACCACACTGCAAGTGGTTTATCTCGCCTTGTTCCTATTCGTCTTCTTCTTCGGCATCCCACCGTTACGCCGTGCTGTGATTAGTGCGCCCATCCTCAAAATATTCCGCAAGGTATTGCCGCAAATATCCGCCACCGAACAGGAAGCCATCGATGCGGGTACGGTATGGTGGGATGGTGAGTTATTTAGCGGTCATCCCGATTGGAATAAGTTGCGTGCATTTCCCAAGTGCAGTTTGAGTGATGAAGAACAGGCCTTTTTGGATAATGAGGTCGAGCAACTGTGTGCAATGCTGAATGATTGGGACATCACCCATACGCGTGCCGATTTGTCGCCCAAGGTTTGGGAATT
>JAVHRA010000332.1:0-8785 GCA_036171395.1 Gallionella sp.
GTGCGCGATGTGGGGCCGGTGGTGGCGAATAGTATTGTGGCGTTTCTGGCTGAATCACATAACCGCGAGGTCATAGAACAACTGCGAGCCTGTGGCGTGACTTGGCAAGAACAAGCTGCTGTGCGTCGTGATGAACTGCCATTTTCCGGCAAGACTTTTGTGCTCACCGGCACATTGATTGGTATGAGTCGCGATCAGGCCAAGGAGCGGCTGCAAGCCTTGGGCGCCAAGGTCAGCGGCAGTGTCTCCAAGAAGACTGATTTTGTGGTGGCTGGGGCGGCAGCGGGTAGCAAATTGGAACAAGCGCAGGCGCTGGGCGTGACCGTGTTGGATGAAACGCAATTCAATACTCTGCTATCTATTTCCTGAGTAGATAGGTATTTCTCTGCCTAGGTGAATCGTGTTAAGTTACCTATAATGTGCGTCTGCCCAATCTGGCTTTAGGTGCTATGTGATTTGTGCTAGGTAAAAGTTTAGCCGTAGCGCGTCACATAGCTGCCACAAAATAGCGGTAACTTAATGAGTTTATGGGTTGCTGTGGAGCCGTTGTTTGGCATCCGCACCGGCCTAGCAAAATCGGCATCATCCAACCCGTATTAGGAAAAGACATGTCACAGGATATTTTTGAGCAATATTTCCGCACGCAACAGATCAGCCTGCAATGGTTGCCGGTATTGCGCGCACTCGCCATCGAGCTGCAACGTCATGCGAGCACAGAGGATCTGCGTATTCTGTTTTCCAATACCGGCAAGCAGTTCGCTACAGAGATCGCGCCACGCTGTGCAGGTATTGCGACCCTGAGCGAGTTAGAGGAAACACTCAACGAGTTCTGGATGCAATTGAATTGGGGTTGGGTAAAGATTAGCGAATCATCCGCCGTGGTGGTGATAGTTCATCAAGCTGCACCCTTGGCTGAAGCCTTTGGTGATTCCTCTTTAGCATGGAGTGTGGGGTTGTTGGAAGGGTTTTACGATGCAGTACTAAAGTTATTGGGTGCTTCTGCCGATATGCATGTCAGTGTGGTACTAGAAGAGTCTACTGCCATGAGTTTGCGTCTGGAATTGCGACGATGATCATGGGCGGTGCTCACTGACGGGATAGGGCGATGAAAAAAGATAACAACGACATCAAAAAATTGTTCAGGTCATTCGGGGCGGATGCGAATGAATTTCAAGAGCTGGCAAGAGCCGCTGACGCTAGTGAAGCTGAGTCGCGTTGGCCCTTGTTGTCCTCGGTGCAGCCTGGTAAGCGCGAGCTGCCGCCGCTCTTGTCCAGAGAAGAAAAATCGCAATCTTGGCGAGCCCCTGAGCAACATGCTCAGCGTGTGAGTAAGTCTGCCCATCCCGCAGCGGGGCTGGGCGATAAGCTTGCCTACAGTCTCAAACAACAACTGGAAACCAAACAATCCGCTCCACTGTTGGCACAGACTGTCGTTGCGCCGGTGGCCAGCGAAGCGAGCCTTAGTAGTCGCAGTAATTTGTCATCTATATTCAATCAACCGGCGACTCCGGTTCGAGCACCAGAACAGCCCAAGGGATTATTTTCTTTTGCGCAAGAAAAGCCCGCTCAGGCACAGCCGCAATCAAAATTAAAATCCGATGATGCCTTGTCCAGCGTGTTTAAACGCATAGCTCAACAAGCTGATGCGACAGCAGCGCCGGTGCTGCGTAAAGGCTTGTTGAGTCGTCTGGGTCGGCCATGATTGTTATCGCCGTAGTGTCCATGAAAGGCGGGGTCGGCAAGACTTCCGCCACGGCTAATCTCGCCACCGCGCTGGCAAAGCAGTTAGGGCGGGGTGCAGTCGGAGTGATAGATTTGGACCCGCAAAATTCCCTGCATCTGCACTTTGGTCAGAGCCATTCGGTCACAGCGGGATTGTCCTCGCAGTCGGTGCAGGGGCTGGAGTGGCGCGAAGTGATGTATCACAGCGAGTACGGTATCGACTGCGTGCCCTATGGCGATGTGACTGAGCTGGAACGTGTCGCTTTTGAGGCGATATTAGAAGCGCAACCTGACTTTGTGCAGCAGCAATTGCAGCGTTCATTGCTTGACGCGAAACGGGTGGTGCTGATAGATACGCCGCCTGGTCCTTCGGTTTACCTGCGTCAAGCGACACAATGCGCTGACCTTGCGATCACTGTGCTGTTAGCCGATGGTGGCTCCTATGCAACCATCCCCGCTATGGAGTCTTGGTTGGCAGAGGTGACAGCCGAACGGCCTGATTTCCACAGCCTGTATCTATTCAATCAAGTGGACGGCATGAATTCGCTGGGGCTGGATGTCATCGAAGTGGTACGCCGCCATCTGGGTGAACGGGTGCTAAAGAGTGTGATACACAGTGATGAGGCGGTCGCCGAAGCACTGGCTTTCCAGCAGCCCGTTGCCATCTATGCTCCCTATAGTCAGTCCACCCGTGATCTAGAAAATATCGCCAAGCAACTGGTGCAATATTGGGCGCAATGAAGGTCAAGCGCAGACTCGCCAATCTTAGAGCACGCTACCGCTGGAGTAGCCGTTCCACTATCAATGGCTTGTATCGCTATGGCCTACCTAACAAGTGGGGCGACCTACTCATCGATCATCAAGTCTGGTCGGTGCCTGGTGTGATGCTGCTGGTTGGTGTGGCATGCACGCTGCTTTCATTTTTTATCATTGCCGTGCCTTTCACTTTGTGGGAGCAGTTCCTGTTCTCGCTGGCTTTCGGTGGCTTGGCGATGTATATCCGCCGCTACGTAGGTACGCTGGTGACGCTGGTGCTGATCTTCATGTCGCTCATCGTGTCCACGCGCTACATCTATTGGCGCCTCACCGATACCTTTGGCGCTTCGTTCGATTTCGATATGTTCTTCGGCGTCGGCCTGATCTTTGCTGAGCTGTACGCTTGGTTGGTGCTGGTGATTGGTTTCTTTCAGACCATCTGGCCGCTGAAACGCAAACCGATTCCCATGCCCAAAGACACCTCTTTGTGGCCGAGCGTGGATATCTTCATCCCGTCTTACAACGAACCACTTGCGGTGGTGCGCCCCACGGTGATCGCGGCATTGGCACTGGACTGGCCGCGCGACAAGCTCAAGGTCTATATCCTCGATGACGGTCGGCGTGACGAGTTCCGCGTGTTCGCCGAATCGGTCGGTGCGACCCATGTCACGCGCACCAATAACTTCCACGCCAAGGCCGGCAACATCAACGCGGCCTTGCCCAATACTCACGGCGAGTTGATCGCGATCTTCGACTGCGACCATATCCCGACTCGCTCCTTCTTGCAGATGAGTGTGGGATGGTTCTTGGCGGACAAAAAACTGGCCATGGTGCAGACTCCTCACCATTTCCTTTCCCCTGATCCTTTCGAACGCAATCTGGGCAAGTTCCGCCATATGCCCAACGAGGGCGAGTTGTTTTATGGCTTGGTACAGGACGGCAACGATCTGTGGAACGCGACCTTTTTCTGCGGTTCCTGTGCGGTGATACGCCGTGATCGTTTGCTGGAAGTCGGTGGCATCGCGGTCGAGACAGTCACCGAGGATGCACACACTGCTTTGAAACTGCATCGCTTGGGTTACAACACCGCTTATCTGGGTATTGTCCAAGCTGCGGGTTTGGCGACTGAGAGTTTATCCGCGCACGTTGGTCAGCGTATCCGCTGGGCGCGGGGCATGGCGCAAATCTTTCGGGTTGACAACCCTATCTTAGCCAAGGGTCTGAGCTGGCCGCAGCGACTGTGTTATGCCAATGCCATGATGCATTTCTTCTACGGCATCCCGCGCATCATTTTTCTCACTGCGCCGCTCTCTTACATGTTTTTCCAGGCGCACGTGATACAGGCTTCGGCTGATCTGATTGCGGTGTATGCCTTACCGCATCTGATCCACGCGAACGTCGCCTACTCGCGCATTCAGGGCAAGTATCGGCATACCTTCTGGGCGGAAGTGTACGAAACCGCGCTGGCTTGGTACATCATGCTGCCGACCACTATGGCGCTCATCAACCCCAAACTGGGTAAGTTCAACGTGACTGCCAAAGGCGGTATGGTGGATAGAGAATATTTCGACTGGCAAATCGCTGGACCCTATCTGACCATATTGGGCCTTAATATCCTCGGTCTCATCTTCGGTTTTATCCGGCTGTTCTGGTGGAACTCAGACGAATGGGGCACGGTGTTGCTGAACCTGCTATGGACCATGTACAACCTGATGTTGTTGTTCGCCACCTTGGCGGTGGCCTTCGAGACCCGCCAGATACGTAGGCATTGGCGCGTCAACCTCAATCTGCCGGCCATGGTGAGATTAGACAATGGCCGTACCATGACCTGTCATACCGAGGACTTTTCCGAGGGCGGTTTTGCGCTGCGTATGCCCGCACATCTGGATGTGGAGCAGGGCGCGTATCTGCATCTGGCCATCTTCCGTGGCGACCGCGAATTCAGTTTCCCAGGTATCGTCGCGGCTAATGAAGATAAAGTATTGCGCATCCGTTTCGACGACATGCAGATGGCGGATTATCAGATGCTGGTCGCAGCAACTTTCTCGCGCGGCGATGCGTGGCAGGAATGGTTGCGCGAACACAAGACCGATCATCCGCTCACGGGCTTGAAGGAGGTGTTTGAGATTAGTGTCAGGGGATTCTTACGTTTCAACACATTGTTGGGTGAGCTAACTAGAAAGTATTATTCGAGCTTCAAAGCCAGGAGAAAACAAGCATGATCAGTAAAGCCGAAATGAAAATGAGACTGCGCTCGCAGCTAGGTGTGGCGGTAACGATGGCGGCATTGTTATGCGCGATGTTCAGTGTCTCGGCTGAGGCCAAGAGTAAGACCCACAAGGACCAAACCGTCGTACAACTGAGTGCGGAGGAAGGCGTTCAGCCCAAATCCAAGCTGCGTGTTGCCAACTACAGTTTCAAGCAGATGGGGGCGCAGAAACCCATCATGTTGCGCGGCGTGGAAGGCTCCATGTCGTTCCCGTTCTCGGTCCGCTCCGATGAGGTAGTGGTGGCTGCCAAACTCAAGCTGAGCTACAACTATTCGCCTTCCATGTTGCCCGAACTCAGTCATCTGATGGTAATGATGAATGACGAAGTCATACACGTTTTGGCCTTGCCACATGACAAGGATAAGGGCGATGCCAATCGCACTGAGTTTGATATCGACCCGCGCTTTTTCACTGACTTCAATAAGCTCAAGTTCAAACTGGTGGGTCATTACACCTATAAGTGTGAAGATCCTATGCACTCCTCCCTGTGGTTGGAGTTTAGCAACATGGGCAGTATAGAGTTGACCTTAGCTCCGCTGACTTTGGAGAACGACCTTAAATTACTGCCGCTGCCGTTTTTCGACAGACGCGACAATGCTAATCTGAATTTGCCTTTCGTTTTTTCTTCTAATCCTTCGCTGGGAACTTTGAAGGCAGCGGGGGTGACTGCCTCGTGGTTTGGCGGCTTGGCCAGCTATCGTGGCGCGCGTTTCCCAGTTTCCTTGGACCAATTGCCGGAAGGCAATGCCGTCGTGTTCTTGCAAGGCGATGAACACATAGGAACACTTTCCGGTGCGGGCGGTGCTTCGGTGTCCTTGCTGTCCCATCCTACTGTGCCGGGAGCTAAACTGTTGTTGGTGACCGGTAGCAACGATGAGGAGATGTTGCGTGCCGCACGCGCCATCACGCTCAACCACAAAACTTTGACCGGCCAACGCGCAGCGATTAGCGAGTCCACCGAGCCGCCTGTGCGTAAACCTTACGATGCTCCTTCCTGGTTGCCTACGGATCGTGCGGTGCGCTTTGGTGAATTGTCCAATCTGGACGATCTGCAAGTACACGGCTATTACAACGAACCGATTAAGCTGGACTTCCGTATCCCACCTGACCTGTTCACTTGGCGCAGCGCCGGTATACCTGTCGACCTCAAATACCGTTATACCAATCTGCCCTATAACAAGAGCTCCAGTTTGAACGTCGATATCAATAATCGCTTCGTGCAAGCGATGGCACTTAATGACTACATCGATCATGACTCAATGACCGGCAAGGCGGCGGCCTTACTACATGATGGTGACGAAGCGAAGCGCTCGGAGTCGGTACTAATCCCTCCCTATCAACTAAACGCACGCAACCAGTTACAGCTCAACTACTACTTCGATATGACCAAGGAAGGCGAGTGTAAAGACAACTATCTGAACAATATGCAGGGTTCTATCGATGCTGATTCGACGCTGGATTTCAGCCAGTTCCCGCACTATGCGCCTTTGCCTGACCTAGCTGCGTTCGCTAATCTGGGTTTCCCCTATACCCGTTTGGCTGACTTGTCCCAGAGTGCGGTGGTGCTGCCGGCACAACCCAATACAGGCGAGATCGGTCTCTACCTTGCAGTGATGGGACATATGGGCGAGTCGACCGGCTATCCGGCGCTACGCCACAGACTGGTAGCGTCAGCCGATATCGATCAAGTCAACGACGACGATCTGATTGTCATCGCCTCATCGCAGCATCAAGATTTGTTGCACAAATGGGCGGACTATCTACCCATCGTGGAACAGGACGGCGAACGTCATGTACGTGAGCCGAATATCTTCAAGCGTCTGTATTACCGCTGGGCGGGACAAGACACACAGGGTAGTAACCATCCTGAAGCCAAGTTGAACTTCAAAGGTGGCAGTAGTCTGGCCACCATCATGGCCTTCGAATCCCCCTTACACGCCAAGCGTAGCGCGGTGGTGATGTATGCCGATGATGCGTCCGACCTGGGCAAGATAAGTGATATTTTCTACAGCCGCACTCAGATCGCTGATATGCAGGGCGACTTCATCATCTTGGATAATAAGAATGTGGTGAATGCGCGAGTGTCTGACACTTACTACGTGGGTGATTTGGATTGGTATACCCGTTTGCGTTGGTTGATTACTGCACACCCTTTAATCGCGGTGCTGTTGGGCTTGTTGATTGCCATCTTGCTGGCCGTGCTGATGTATCGCATGTTGCGCAAGATCGCCGCCAAACGTCTAAATATCCAACACTGAGTGGGACGATAGTTCGAGTGAGTCACACCCGTCGTCATTTCATCAAGCTCAGCGTGGTACTGTTCTGTTTGGTGCTGCCGGTTTGCGCGCTAGCGTGCCATGCCGCTGCGCTGACTAATTGCGTGAACTGGCCTGCTTGGGAAGTGTTCAGGCAGGACTTTGTGCAGGAAGACGGTCGCGTCATCGATGCCAGAACGGGCGGTAGCAGCACCTCTGAAGGACAAGCTTATGCCTTGTTCTTTGCGTTGGTGGCGGATGACCGCAAGCGTTTCGATGTCATCTTGAATTGGACGCGCAATAATCTGGCGGGCGGCGATTTCACCGCGCGTTTGATGGCATGGAAGTGGGGAGAGCGTCCTGACCATAGCTGGGGTGTGCTGGATGAGCATCCTGCCAGTGATGCCGATCTGTGGTTGGCCTACACGCTGTACCAGGCCGCTGCGTATTGGCATGATCCAGCTCTGGCCGCAACGGCGGAGCTGATACAAGCGCGTATCGCGCGGCAATTGGTGGTGGAGGTGGCGGGGGTAGGTCCGGTTTTATTACCCGGCCCAGAGGGATACTCGTTATCATCGGGGGCTTACAAACTCAACCCTAGTTATCAACCGCTGTTCCTGCTTGCCGGGTTGGCACATCAAAACACCCAAGGGCCGTGGAGCGGGCTGGCTAAGACCACGATGGATATGTATGCGGCGACCACGCCGGCATCGTTGGCGGCGGACTGGGTGGTGGTGCAACCCAAGCGCGGTTTTGTGGTTGATGCAAGTTTGGACAAGCAAGGCGGCTACGAAGCGATACGTGTGTATCTTTGGGTTGGCATGATGTCGCCGCATGACCCGCGTCGTGCGATATTATTGCGCCGTTTGGTCGGTATGCACGCGGTGATCAAGCGCGATATGGTGCCGCCGGAAAAGATCGATGTGACAGATGGTACGGTCAGCGGGGCGGGGCCGGCAGGATTCTCGGCGGCAGTGTTGCCGATTTTGTTGGCTTGGGGTGATCAAGACGCACTACGCCTGCAGCAGACGCGTATCGTTGCAATGGGCGGTATCCCCAAAGTGTATTACGAACGGGCACTGGGTCTGTTTGCGCAGGGTTGGATGGAGCAGCGTTATCGCTTCGAATCGAATGGGAATCTGGTGTTGAAGAAAGTAGCGCAATGCACAAAATGACCAAATTGGCTTGTCTGATACTGGCCCTCACGCAGGGGGCGAGTCCTGGCTGGGCGGCAGTGAATAACGCCTCACAGGTATTGGTCGAGCAAGCCACCTATTGGCAGCAGAAAAACCGCGACGATCTGGCGGGTGATGCTTGGCGCAAACTGTTGCGTGCCGAACCCGACCATCCACAGGCCTTGATAGCGCTGGCCAAGATAGAGATGCGTGCCGGCAATATAGCGGCAGCCAAAGCCCTGTATGAGCGCGCTGCCAGACTTACACCACCGCCCGCCGGACTCAATGAGCTGGCTGGCAGTGTCAAAATGGGCACCGTGCTACCAAGTGAATTGGATGCGGCGCGCCAGCAAGCGCAGGCGGGCCAACCTGAAGCTGCGGTCAAACAGTACAAGAAGGCTTTAAAGGGCGAGCGTCCATCAGGCGCGCTCGGTTTGGAGTACTACCAGACGCTGGGCGGCACACGCGAAGGTTGGGGCGAGGCGCGTCAGGGATTGGAGACACTGGCCAAGAATCATCCTGGTGACAAGACCTATCTGCTGGCGCTGGCGAAACATCTGACTTATCGCGAGTCCACGCGTCGTGAAGGCATACGACAACTCGTTGC
>JAVHRA010000332.1:8885-18889 GCA_036171395.1 Gallionella sp.
GACTTGGCGCAGGCCGAGGCGCGTTTCAGCGCGGTACTCGCCAAGCACCCGCACGATGCGGATGCATTGGGAGGTATGGGACTGATACGTTTGCGTCAGGAGTCGTTCGCGTCCGCCATCGATTATCTCGATCAGGCCAAGCGTTACGACAAACGCGGCGCACGGCGCTGGATACCGGCGGGCAACAGCGCACGTTATTGGTTGCTGGTGCAGCAGGCTAATGCAGCACGCGACGCGGGTGATAAGGATGCAGCAGAACGCAATCTGCACAGTGCGCGGCGTATCGATACGGTCGAACCTACCGCGAGCGTGATGTTGGCCGATATGCTCACCGAGCAACGCCGTTACGATCAGGCTGAGCCGCTGTATCGCGATGTGTTGCGCCGCAAACCTAATGACGTGAATGCCTTTGCCGGTCTGCTTACTTTGTTGCTACAAAGTGGCCGCGAGCGCGAGGCACGCGCGATGTTGGCCGATTACGAAAATTCCAACAGTCTGCAGCGTGCAGGTAACGAGCAACTCAAGGCTGCGGTACTGGTGCAGATGGCCGCGCTGGATGAAAAGAACCACGACTACCGCAGTGCCGCGAGTCGATTAGAAGATGCTTTGTTGCTCGATCCCTTGAATCCGTGGATACGTTTGTCCTTGGCCAGACAGTATCAAAAGTTGGGTTACCCATCCGAGGCCAACGCACTATTGGACAACCTAGTTGATGCCTATCCCGATTTTCCCGAAGGGATACATGCCCGCGCTTTGCTGTATGCGGAGCAGAAGGGTTGGGCCGAAGGTCTGCGCACACTGGAACGCATTTCGCCTGCCGCACGTACCCCCGCGCTCAAGCGTGAACAGCGCCGCTTCTGGGTGCATGCCCAAGCGCAACGTGCTCAACAGTTGTTCGAGGCTAAGCAGCTCGCAGCGGCACAAACGACGATGCGCAATGTGGAACGCGAGTCCGGTAATGACAAAGACTTACTAGCAGTGAGTGCCGCAGGATGGGCCGGCATAGATCAGAGTGAGGAAGCTTTGCGCGTGATGCGCAAAGTGATGGTGAGCAACCCGAATAACAGCATCGATACACGTATCCAATATGCGGGTCTGTTGTTGCATGGCAGGCAGTACGTGGAACTGGGCGCGCTGCTGCGTGCGCTTTCTGCTGCGCCTGAGCGGCTGACAGCCTCTCAGCAAAAAGACCTCAACGATATCATCCTCGCTTACACCATACGTCAAGCCGATAGTTTGCGTGAGGGCGGTCATCTCGCCGATGCTTACCGTGTGTTAAAGCCGGCATTGGACCGTTCCGATGATGCGCGTCTACAGATGGCACTGGCGCGTTTGTACAACAGTGGCAATGATCCTGCCGCAGCCTTGCGCATCACCGAGGAAGTGCTGGCGCATGAACCTGACGATTTCGACAATCAGTTGTTCGCCTCCAGCATGGCCTTGTCCGTGCATCAGAATGACAAGGCCTTGCAACACGCGCAGGCGGCACTTGCTCTGCAACCTAACCATCCACGCGCATTGGCGGCCGCAGGCAGAGCTGAGAAAGCCAATGGCAACTATGATCAGGCCATGCAATATTTCCAGTATGCGCAAGCTTTGGAGCGTGAAGAGGCCGCATTCGATGGCGTCACTGGTGGTCTGGCTTTGCGCTTGGTCGATGAATATCCGCAAGAGCAACGCCCCGAGTTGCTGCCCGTACCGGATAACCTGATACCGCGTCCCAGCCTGTTGCCGGTGCCCGATGTGTTGGATCGTAACAGTCTGAAGATGTCACGCAGTGTGCTGCCCTATCCTGAAGCCGCGCCAGTCGCTGCGCTGCCTAGTGCAGTGCGCGACAACATACCCGCCGCCTTTGTTGATGCGGCGCCTGCACCTCGCGAGCAACGCGCCGAATATCCAGCCTATGTTGCTTCCGAAGCAGCACGTAAACCATTGCCTCAGGTTTTTGCCGCTGAGACTAAGCCGGCACCACAACGCCCTAGCACCGTCAGCGACGAGATTGCCGCGATGCAGTCGGTCTCGGCTAACACCATCGTCGCGGGGGCAGGCTTTCGCAACCGTTCCGGCGAGGCTGGCTTGAGCGCACTTTCCGAGATCGAGATGGCGGCGCAATACGATATGCCTATGGAACACGGAGCGCAGCTGAGCTTGCGCGCCACACCCGTGTTGTTGAGTGCGGGTACTTTGAATTCTGCGCTACCACAGAATGCCGTGCGTTTTGGTTCGCTCGGACTGGGAGCATTTTTGGCTACACCTACCGCCACTGCCGCACAGAATGCAGCGGGCGTCGCATTGAACGCGGCTTACCGTAGAGACAATATGACCATGGAGTTGGGCACTACGCCGTTAGGTTTTAAAGTCACCGATTTCGTCGGCGGCTTGAGTCTTGCGAACAAGGTTGGTCCGGGTGTGGGGCTGCGTGTGGGGATAGACCGCCGTGCGGTCGCCGACAGTCTGTTGTCTTATGCAGGGGCGACTGATCCACGTACCGGCAAGGTCTGGGGGGGCGTAGTCAAGACTGGGCTGGGCATCGCTGCGGACTATGATCAGAACGGCAAAGGTGTGTATGCCAGCGGCGCTTATTCCGCACTGACAGGAGCGGGAGTAAAGACCAATAATGAGTTGGAGTTGTCTGCGGGTGCGTATATAAAACCTTACCGCACGCCCGATATGGAGATGACGGTGGGGGTGAACTTCTCCTTTATGAGTTATCGCCACAACCTGAGTTATTTCACACTCGGTCACGGGGGATATTTCAGTCCGCAAAGTTATGTGAGTGCGGGAGTGCCTTTCGATCTGTCTGGTCGTAACGGCGATGTGGTGTATCAAATCGGTGGTGATTTAGGTTTGCGCGCTTTCCGTGCTGATCCTATCGTTTACTACCCTAACGACCCGGCCATGCAACTGGCTTGGCAGACACAGATTGCAGCTTTACCCGGCTACACCACTCAGTACACCGGTAGTTCGGTGAATGGGCTGGGCTATGGTTTGTTCGGTAGCGCTGAGATGCCTGTGGGCACACAAGTGGCGGTCGGCTTCAAGCTGGCCATGGATAACAGCAGTAATTATTCGCAGCAGTCTTTGATGGCCTATCTACGCTACTCTTTCGACCATTTATCCCAGCCCTTGGGTTTCCCGCCCAAGCCCTTGCGTTCTGTCGCCCAAGGAGGATTGCTATGAAATTTATAGCATCAACCTTGTTGCTCTTGCTGTTTGCGGCTAACGCATATGCCGTAGATAGCATGCAATATGGACGCGCTTATCTGGCAGAAGGTGATAACGCTGCTGCGGTGCGTAGTTACAGCCAAGCCTTGGACTTAAACCCATTTGATCCCGTCGCACATAACAATCTGGCCGTGGCAAAAGCTGCACAAGGGGATTATCAAGGCGCTATGGATCTGTTGCAGCGCGCCGTCAAACTCGCGCCGCAACGCGCTGACATCCGCGACAATCTGAACCGATTGCGCGATTGGATGAGCCATGACAATGGCGTGCACAATGCGTTACAACAGCAGCGTCCGATTTGGCAGAGGAGTACGCGTGAATTCTCAGACTTGCCACCGTTGTGGGGATCAGTGGCTGCGACTAGTGCGGCGGTTGAGATACGCCCCAAACTGAGAATGATCAAACAACTGCACTATGTACCGGGTGCCTACCCATAAACGCTTCCAATCAATTCGCGCCAAATAATAACCAAGGTTCAAAGTATATGCAGGTAATCGCACTAGTCTCAGGAAAAGGCGGGGTCGGTAAGACCACGGTGACGGCCAATTTGGCTATCGCACTTGGACAGCAACGGAAACGTGTGCTGGTCATAGACTTGGATCCGCAGAACGCCGTTTCCATACATCTGGGTTTGGATCCCAATGAAATTGCCGGATTGGCGCGTGAGGGCATCTCTCCTGAGTCAGTCTTCGAGAGTCCGTTCGGCGTCAACTTCATCCCCTTCGGTACTGTAACTGATGAGGAGTTGGCAGAATTCGAAGCGGTGTTGCGAAGTGATCCAGAGTTCATCCACAAAGGGCTGATGGCGCTTGACCCTAAGCACATCGACTACGTATTGATCGATACGCCTCCCGGTGCCACCATCTTCCTCAAACAAGCGCTGCGCGCTGCACATCAGGCTATCGCCGTGGTATTGGCGGATGCGGCGTCTTTCACCACCATCCCAAAATTACTATCCCTAGCCACGGAACACACCAGCGGTCGCAGCGACTTTCAGGGGCTGAATCTGCTAGTCAATCAAATGACCGAAAAGAGTGTGCTGGGACAACAGGTGCGTGCGGCGCTGTATGACAACTATGCTCATATCATGGTACCGGTCGCGATACACAAGGATGCTTCAGTGGCCGAAGCGCTGGCCTATGAGCGTCCCGTCCTGCAATACAACCCCACTGGCAAAGCCAGTCTGGATATCAGTGATCTGGTCGAATGGCTCTTGATCAAATGTGAGGCGTAGTTTGCTGCGTCTTTTCTGCGCGGCACTACTGATGTGCTGCACTCTCGCTGTGCAAGCACAGCCGCTCAAGACCTGGGGTTATGTCGCTGCATGGATGCCTGAAGGTTGGAAAAATCTTGCGCTAGAAGATTTCGAACGACTGGTGTTCTTTGAGATGGCGATAGATGCTCAGGGCAATATCTCCGCACGCAATGGTTGGCCAGAAAAATGGGGCGAGTTGCGCAATGCTGCTGCCCGTACCCCGCTCGATGTCACGGTGCGATGCTTCGACGCTCATATCGTCAGCAGTGTGTTTGACACGCCGGCCGTGGCGCAGCGTTTGTTGCAAGAGATCGAGCGTATTGCGGCAGATGGAAGCGTAGCGGGTATACAACTGGACTTTGAGATATACGACGCGCTCAAGCCGGAGACGATAGCGGCTTATCGGCGTTTTTTAAGCACGCTTGCACAACACCTGCATCAAATGAGTCCAGCACGTCAACTGACCGTGTTCTACAGCGTGGGCGATGCGCTCGCACTGTATGACGCACAGTCTCTGGCGCAACTCGATTATGTGGTGGTGCAGGGCTATGACTCGCATTGGCAACATGGTGATGAGTCTGGCCCGCTCGCGCCTTTAGTCGGCGATGAGCGTGAGACTTGGGCAAGTTCATTGCAGCAGGTTTTGGCGGCAGGCGCGCGGCGCGAGCAGGTGGTGATGAGTTTTCCTTTGTATGGCTATGAGTGGCCAGTAGAATCTAATCAGCCTCGGGCCAAGACCATAGGGCCGGGGAGTGTGATGTATTTTGCTGCGACAGACAGTAGCATCCAAGCTCGTATGGCGCACTATGGTTATGTCTATGATGCAGTCAGCACTTCTTCTTACTACACTTACCAGCGCGCTGGTGTTTGGTATGCGGGTTGGTTTGAAGATGGCTATGCACTACGCAAGAAGAGCGCATTCATAGCGGCTCAAGGCTTGCGAGGCTTGGCATTCTTCGCGTTGGGTTACGATAAGGGCGAGTTGGTAGGTAACCATCTGCACAAGTATAAGTCGCCCTAGACGGCTGCAACGGCTACTGATTTTATTCGAAGGTCACCTGATAGGCATAGTTGCCAGGTTCAAGTTTATCGAATTGTACTGACACGCTATAGTCATCGATACGCACGACTTTGACTTCTGGCATGCCGGTCTTGATACCTTGTATGTTCGCGGTTACGCCCTTTCGCGGCAGCATCAGTGTCAGGCTTGCACCTTCGAATGGTTTGTCTCCTTGTATGCTGACGTTAAACTCCAGCCGTTTGCCAAATACTTGTGATGAGACTTTGAGCCGGTCCCGCTCCCGCCACCATTGTGCGACCTGTGAGCTGGAAGCTAGCCACAGTTGGTCGCGGTGCTTTTTCAGTTCGGTCAGGAAAGTCGGCATGGCCTTGGTGAGATTGGCACTGTCGCCATAGTTCTGACTATGTACGCTGAGCAAGCCCAACGCCCCCATATCCATGGAGTAACGCAAGTCTTCTATCAATGCTTGAGCGGTTTGCTCGACGCTCATTTCCTGTTTGGCTAGGTTGATATCGTCTCGTTGTGTACGCGGCAGAATCACGATGGTGTCTGCATTGTCCACGCCTTCTATCTTGTCAAAGAAAGGCAGACGCGCTTCGGTGCTGTTGGGATCGGCTACGTGAAAGCGTATACCTCTGGCCTGTAGCAACTTCTCGGTGGTCTTGTCATAGCCTTCGGTCGGGGCGCGGAAACCGGTGAGGGGCGCGTACTCAGGCAGCAAAGTTTTTACGTCCGCGATCATCGTATCGATGCGCTGCGCCTGTTGTGCCTCGGGTTGATCTTTGAAGCTGATATGGATGTCGCCGTGATAGCCAAGGTCAAAGTCTTTGGCTAAGGAGTACAAAACATCGGGATAGAGTTTTGCGACTGAGGTCAGGATAAAGAAACTGCCTTTATAGCCCACTGACGACAACATGGAGGCAAAGCGCAAGGCATTGGGAAAGCCTTCCTCGGTATCCATTTCGACGATCTCGGCAGCACGCTTGCCCTTGGGCCATGCCGATTTAACGATGGCAGGGCGATGTGCTAACCAGCTCAGGGTGTCATCAACCAAGGTGTAGATAGGTTGGGGTTGTGATTCCCAAGAAGACTCGGCAAAGGAGTACACCGCACAACGACCGCTGTTGGAAGCTCCGTTAGAGTAGACGATGGCGCCTTGGCCAGCTTGTTCGATGACAGGGATACGCGCCCAATCCATGACTCTGCCCGCGAGTTTTTCTCCAGACAGTAGCAAAGGGTGTTCCGCAGTTTTGCCCATCCAGATACGCATGCCGGCGGCATGCGTGTAGGACAGTGGCGATTCACCATTCAAAACTAGATAGTGCGCCTCTGAATCTGCCGCCATCTCGCCCCAAGACTTTGCCCCTAACTGAGCTAAGAAATCCCATCCGGCCCATTCACTTTTCGGATTGCGTGTCCCGGTCGCCCAAGTCGCCAATATCGAGCCACCCTGCTTTTGGAACTTCAATATGTTCGCTTTCTCTTCATCGCTGAGTGCGACAGCTGAGGGCAAGATCACAATGCCACCACCGAAATCGCGCAGTGCATCGATCGTGTTGAGTTCGCTTACATCCAGTTTGCGATCTTTGAAGTAGCCGCGCCAAGGGTCAGTCAGGCGCTGGTAGTTGCCGCCGATTTCTTTGAAGTAGTGATCTGTATTGGGCGAGGTATAAATCGCGATGTCACTATTCTTTACACTGGACCGGGATAGTGCAGACAAAGCATTGCTGCCACCAAAGAAGCTGGGCACTTGCCAGCCCAGTACTTTCATAGACGCGACGAATGAAAGGAGGGTGATGGACAAGCCGATGATAATCAGCAGTGGCAGGTACAAGCCTATCCTTGCATATAAGGGGGGCTTCTTATTGATGTCGAATTCTTGATTTGGCATACGTAAGGAGGAGATGAGACTGCGTGTCATCAGGTTTCTTGATCGGCTTTAGGATCGTAACGTTTAAGGAAGATTGGATGATCGAATTGGTTCTGGTCGCTAGCGGTGGGATCTTTCTTCTTGGGGCGGCGTTTGTCGCGCAGCTTGAACGCGGCGTAGGCTGCCACGCCGACCACTAAGGTACCGATGGTAGTGATCAGGATTACGGTTGCAAGTATGGAGATCAGATCCATTTAGAGTTTTCCTTCACGCTGTAATTTCCCCCAAGTCATTGCAGTACCACGCCATTCTTCTATGGTGGCGAAGACTTTGGAGATGTCGATTATTGTAATGTAAAACAGTCTGAACCCTACCGAGTACATGATTAACGAGGGTGACTCTTCCTCGACGATGACGCAGTATGATGCTGCGACGATGTCCAAGATAGTGAGCTGCAACCACCAGTAGAACAAGAAAACCACTACGCCGTATTTCAAACCGATATAGACAAAGAACAGATTGCCTAGCACGGTGGAAAATGGCCACAGTATGCCTTCGAACAACATATACCACAGGATAAAGAAATTGATGCCAGCCTTGCGCGGGTTCCACATCGCAGAGCGGTGTTTGCGCGTCGCTTGCAAGATGCCGCGCGTCCAGCGGTAACGCTGTTTAAGCAGATCTAGCAAACGGCTGGGCGTTTCCACCCAAGCGACAGCGGTGGGCTCATAGGCGATATGCCAACCACGCATCAGCAGCTTGAGTGTCAGGTCGCAGTCCTCGGCAAAGGTATCGTGATCGTAGCCGCCGGCCTGTTGCAGCACCGTTTTACGGAACATGCCCAATGGCCCGGGAATGATGTTCACGGCGCGCATGAAACTCTGCGCTTTACGCGCCATTGCCAAGCCTTCCACATATTCCAGTGCTTGCAGCTTGGTCCAGATATTGTCGCGGTTCAGCACTTTGACGTTGCCCGCTACCGCACCGATGCTGGGATTATCGAAATGGCGTATGCAGGCACGCAGGGTGTTACGCGATAATTTGGTATCACCATCCATGTTCAGAATGAACTCGCCGCGAGCGTGGGTCATGCCGGTGTTGAGCGCATCGGCTTTTCCGCCATTGGGTTTGGTGATGACGCGGATCGGCACATTGTGATCTTCGCGCGCCACGGCCAGCGATTTCTCGTAGGTATCGTCCGATGAGCCGTCATCTATCACCAGCACTTCATAATTAGGATAGTCGAGCTGCAATAACGAGCGCACTGCGGCTTGAATCACCATGCCCTCGTTATAGGCGGGTACCACCAAGGTGATCATGGGGAGTGCCGCATCCGAAATCTGCTCGGCATGTGATTCTTCGTTGCGTTTAACCAGATATTCCAAGTGTTCCATAAAGGAATACATGATCAATACCGCATAGCGAATGATCAACAGCGTGAGAAAGATCAGTAGATAGATGGAGATTGCGGTGAGGATGCTACTTTCCAGGATAATGCTGAAAGATTTTAAGTCGAACTGACGCACCTTATAGAAGCCATAAGCGCCCAAGACAAGTATGCCGCCCAGCACCATTGCGGCAGTGAGGTAACGCTTCAGTTCGCTCAGTCCCAAAGTTTCTCCACGCCCAGATTGAACGACTTGGCTCGGTAGGTGGCGTTGTTACGCCAGCTCTGCATCTTCCACAGATTAAGATTGAGCGCGATGTCACGCGTCAGCCAATATTTGCCGCCCCCCGAGATACTCCAGCTAGTGCCGGCTTCACCATATAGATGTGTGCCCATTTGTCCACTGCCGAACAGACTCCATGACTCTTGCCCCCATTCGGCCTGCAGCCCAGCATAGGCAGTACCAAAGCCGACGGCAGGAGACCAATACAACAGAGTGTTGTTCTTGGCGTCGCGCGTCTCCATACCTAGGTAGGGTTTGATATGGTTACCTAAAGGTGTCCAGGCTGGTTTGTAGTCCAGCTTGGTAGTACGGATGGTGTTACCGTCCGAAATGGCATAGAAGTTGGCCGCAGCCAGTATTTGCCCAAAATCGAAGATATGGTTTGCGCTAGCACCCAGATGATTCGCCCCGAGTCCGTAAATCAATGCCGGTGTGGTGGCCGCTGTTTTGCCCCAGTTGTCGCGCCCAGCTTCTAGCGTAATTTCGTTATCGGCGAAACTCACGCCAACTTTTCCGAACAGATGCTTAGTAGGTTGCACTTGTTGCGCCAGTTCAAACTGCGGCTGTAAGGGTAATGTCAAGGACTGGTAGCGAGCGGTCAAATCGCCTTGGTTGGTGCGCGCCAAATTTTGATGAGAGGCGATGTATCCACCCTCAAGCTCAAATAGATTCGTGCCGCTGCTATCCCGCCAGCGATGATTGAGTAATCCGGGATGGCGCGTCTCACCACCCGAATCCGAAGACCCGCTGAAACTGACCATAGTACGTGGTTGCAGTTCGCGCTTAGCCAAGGTCAACCCCTCAAGCGCAGCTTCGTTCTTTGGGTTTTCGCGCAACACATTCTGATATAGCGGTAAGGACAAGTCATCGCGGCCACGCCAACGATATAGATTGGCTAGACCAATATCGGCATCGTTCTTGTAGTGGCCGGGGCCTATCAACTTGTACTGCGCCTCAGCTTGT
>JAVHRA010000332.1:18989-21782 GCA_036171395.1 Gallionella sp.
GGCATCGTTCTTGTAGTGGCCGGGGCCTATCAACTTGTACTGCGCCTCAGCTTGTTTGGGACGTCCGCTCCACGCCAAGCTGTTCGCGACCATCAGGCGCGTCTGGTCATCGGGAGTGGTGTGCTCAAAACTACTCATTCCCTCGCTGCCTAAAGCCTGATAGTCACCGCTTGCGTTGAGATCATAGAGGCGCTGCTGGGTGAGGCTGTGGACGGGGGTGATGTTCGTCGCAGGTAATAGTGTGTAAGCAAGGCCACGGTTGCTAAAGGGGGTTGTTACTGTGGCGGGTGCTTGGGATTCGGCGGTCTGCGCCGGAGTAATCGGATCGACACCCGTCAATACGATAGGGGCGGTAGGCGGACTATTGGTACGTATCGCGTTGAGTCTGAGCATGGCATGTTCGGCATAAGGGGTGCCCTCCAGTGCTTCGAACTGAATGGCTGCTTCATCGAACTTGCCCTGACGTTGCAGGCTGTCGGCGACCAAAAAACGCAGTGCATGATTCCACGGCTCGTTGAGTAATTTTTCCAGTCCGATTTGGGCGGCATCTTTATAGTTTTGCGCCGCATAGAGCTGCTCCACATTGTCGGTAGCAGAGGTGGCGGTTTGCGCCGCTTGCGCGACACCTAGCGGTGCCAGCAATAAGCATAAGGTGATGGCAGGCAAAACTGTGCGGCTGTTTAATAACCAGGTCGATAGTCGGCAGCGCACGTCGACTGGGCCTTTTCTGGATGTCAGACTCATCTGGCGTTATTGTGATGGGTGGAGTCTATGCTGCGCTTTGCACGCGGTACCGGATCTTTACCAAACACGATATGACGGGAGGGATGCTTACCCGTCGAACCCGCTGCTGGATCAGGGGCGACGACCTTAGCCTGCACGGGCGTTTGCGGCGCGACAGCTGCCTCAGGTGCTGAAGCGACTGCGGCAGGTGTTGTAACCGCTAGCTTAGGTGCCGCACTCGCTGTTCGGATAAGCGGGCTTTGTGCGAACAAGCGCGCTGCTTGGGGTTGTTCGGCTATTGGTTGAGCAACTTCAACCTGTTCCGTGTGGCTCATTGTTTCGGCCTTCAACACGGGCAATTCAGGTTTTTCTTGCTGAATCTGTTTGGTAACGATTGCGACGTTGCCATCAGGTGTGTTGCTACGGGCTTGTTCGCTGTAGTCGGGCAACTCTCTGACGGTTGCGGTGCGGTTCAGCGCATCCAGTTCAGCTTGGATGTCATGTTTGCGGGTGACGAATCGATGGCTTTGGAAAATTGCATCGATATCCATCCCCAACAAGCGTTCTATCGTCACCAAAATGGCAGATTCAGGACAGCCGTTTAGGAACAGGTAGCAGCATTCACCATCACTACAGCTCAAGTCGCCGGCGCGACTCAGCACGATGCCAGACAATAGCTCGCCGATATCAGTGCCATTCACTGGCACACCTATCAACAAGGTGCTAGGGATGTTGATGCGCTCGCTGCGCTCTAAAATGTTGTGGATTTCTTTGCTGAAGCGGGCGGGTGGCTGGTAGCCGCGCAAAGAGGACGGGAACACACTGGCCAGTGCCGCTTCGAAATTCACTTCCATATTGCGTTCGAAGACTTGCCCTTTGACGGATTCTAGCAAGAGTGGCAAGCGGCCCGTGGCAACATCACGATGGATCACCAGATTGACGCCCAATCGCAACAACAGTGCCTCGTTCTGGTAACGCAGCGAAGAAGCTTGTTCGTGCACCACAATACATGCGCGTTTTCCCAAACCTAGCCTTAGCGTGTGCACGGTCTCAGCCAGTTCGCGCAGATTGGTGGCTTTGTCATAGCTCAGCACCACCGTGGCAAGCGGGTTGCCGCGCGTGGCATAGACTACGCTGACCAGCGAGTCCACATACTGCCAATCGCCGGGCAGTTGCTGATACATGCTGTGTAGCTGCGCATTCATGTAATAGTACTTTTGCTCGCCCAAGCTTGTCTGAGCGGGAAGGTCAAAACCCGGGTTGGTCTGTTCCACGAGGCGGATGGCTTTGTATCGCCCCGTGCTCTCGGGCGTCAGCGGGTAATGTTTGGCGGCGATGGTGCCTTCCGGTGATTGCCAGTAGTCGAAAGACAGTCCCAGTCCGTCACGGTCGCCATCTAGATGGACCATGCCGGATAACTTGTCCATCAAGGATTGCAGCGTGCTAGCTGCGGCACTGGATAAATGTGAGAAACATAGCAAAGCGGTGACGTTGCGTTCAGCGCACCAGTCCGCGAGGGTATCGGCTTGATTCAGCGCCAGCGAAACGTCGTGCAGACTAAATAAATCATCGGCCTTGTCAAAGATCAGTAGACCGTTGGGGCGAGTGTCGAAATGATCTAGCTCTTTGGCAAAAGTGTCCGCACCGAAGCGAAACATATTTTTGGTAAAGTCGTTCTGGCACAACAGAACTTGTAACTTTCCCTCACTGATCGCGTCATTGGTGTGCAGTGGAGCGAATGATTCCAGTCGCTCCAGAAAGGTAGCGGCTTGATCGGGCAGAATGACAGTGCAGGGCAGACCGTCCTGCAAGGCGGCATGTAAGCAACTCGCTAGGATGGGGAAGCGGGTCGGAGGCGTTTCTGTAATCAGCGCATACATCCCACCTTTGGACATACTGTCCGTCAAACTGGGCAATTCTGATATGTTCAGTCTGGCGCAGACCTTGTCTATATTTGGTTTTTGCATGGTTGATTGAGCCTTGATACTATGCGGTAAATTGTGCGTTTGGGTGAGTGCGTATCAATTCTAACACGCAACAATTGCATGCTATTGTTAGTTAAACCTAAAT